>CAJXRJ010000190.1 GCA_913058555.1 uncultured bacterium | reverse complement strand
CTACACACTGCATATCGTCGGCAGCGTCAGATGTGTATAAGAGACAGGCTCTAGGAAACGGGTGAAGCCTTCCAAACCCCAGAGCGCAGCCCCGCACATGCGACGATGGCCCTCTTGATCTGTCCCGAATGCGAGGCCGAGGTGTCCGAACGCGCCTCCATTTGCCTGCACTGTGGATTCCCGATCGCCGCTTCGGTGGTGGAGGCGACCTACGCCAAGGAAAGGGCGCCGCGTTCGACCGGCGGGATCTTCTTCGCACTCGTGCTCGTCGCAGCCTTGGCCGTGGCCATTGCAATGCCCTCGGCCACCGACGCTGGGTCGACGGCTGCTGACAAGGGATCCAACACCAAGGTGGTGGCGCCGAGGCGCGGAGCCCCCGACCTTACGGGGACCATCGCGCGCCCACGGAACACCCGGCGTAGCCGGCGCCCCCTGGAGTCCGTTTCGATACCGGCCCCCAAGCCCATTCACGACTACGTGCTCGCCCAGCGCGGACACGCGCTCCACCAACAGCTGATGGTCGAGGATGACCTCGACCCGGACGTGTACCGACCGGTGCTGTTTGGCTCGGCGACGCCGAATCCGCGGGCCGCGATTTACGTGGCCACGGCTGCGTGGGCCAGGTGCTCACGCCAGGACCGCCTTGAGCTTTCGCACTACGCCGCGAGCCTCGTCGCCGCCCACTGGGCCGCCCCCGAGGTCTTCGCCGGGTACGACTCCAGCGATCCGAACGCCGCCTACTTCCGCAGGAACGCCGCGGGCATGACCGCCCATTCCTGGGTGATCCTGGGCGGAGAGGTCTGTGACGAGGGCGGCGCCCATGCCGACCTGCGGTACGGAAGGGTGCTCGCCTCGGGCGCCCGAACGGCGCTCTCCCCCCTGGACTGAGGGAGCCCTGCTCGATCCGCTTCGGGAGGACGTCACCGAGCGGCTTGGAGTGCGATAGGAACCAACCACCTAAAGGGGGGATCAGTCGGCCAACGCCGTCTGATCCCCCCCTTTAGGTGGTTGGTTCCTATCGCACTCCATGCCGCTCGGGCGGCGGAATCAGCTGTGGCTGAGGAGTCGTTCCGCGGCCTTCTCTAGGCGGTCGCGATTGAAGAGTGTTCCGTCGCCCACGGCCTTGCGGAGCTCTTCGATGCGCTCTTCGCGGGCTGTGTCGTTCTCCTTGATGAGCTCGCGGGCGGCGTCGGAAAGGTCAATCGAGTCGCTGCGCTTCGAAATCTCTTCCGTGCGCTCACGCTGCTCGGACGAGGTGGTTTGGACGCGGTCGACCGTCTCGCGAATCTCAGCGCTGCGCGTCTCCGAGGCGCGCTGGATATCAGCGAAGCGGCTCGCGGGCAGCTCGGCTTTTTTGTTGCTGTTCAGTTCCATGGATAATCCCTCCTGGGAGGGGGCTCGATACTCGAGCTTGGGTTCGGCGGTGACGCCAAACGGTTTGGGGGGGCGAGTCCTGTGCCGCTTCGGAAAAGCGGCTCACTTTGTCTCTCTTCCACCGAATTAACCCCTTGTAGGCAGGCGTTTCTGTCGGTGGGCGAATGGATCCGTTGCACGTGGAGCCCTTCGCCACCACAGGGATCGGAATCTGCGCGGATCGCTTGAGCGTGGATACCTAGATTTCTCCCATCTATTCCAAGACCGGGTCCCAGGAGCCAATCCAAGGGCAGGTCAGAGATGCCGCAGGGGCGAGTCGTGGGCCGCAATGGTCGATCGCCTCGGTTGCCTCCTGGCGATTCGATCGCGGAGAGCGCCCTCCCCATGGCCGGCTATCGGCCATCGTTTCCGATGCCTTGAGGGTCTTGTCGCCAGGCATGGAAACTTCTTCGCTAGGCAGGGTGGAAACGGCCATCCGGGGATGGGGATGTCTCCATGTGAAGAACCCGGGCATCGTTTAGGGGAGAATCCGGTGGAGCGTTCATTTTGCGTGTGCTCGCGTGCCGATCCCTGGCCCAGGCCAGCTATGGAAACTGCATTTTTTGGAAAGTCCGACCCGACCGAAGTCCTCGACATGCTCGTGGACGAAACGGCGGGGTCGCTGTCGCTCCTCTCGGACTTCAGCGTCCTGGGGATGACCCATGACGACGAGATCGTCTTCGACCGGCCGGGGGAGGACGAGGGCATCCGCGTCGCCATCCGGTTCGGATTCAAGACGCCGCGGGGTGCCCGCGTGGGTTTCATGCAGCTACCGCTCGCCGACGCCCTGGTCCTTGGGGGTGAGCTCCTGATGATGCCGACGGAGTCGATCCGCGCCTCCATGGAGGCCCAGGAGCCGGACGAGGGCCAAAAGGAGGCGATGATGGAGGTCGGGAACCTCCTCGGGGGCGCCTTTGACTCGCTGCTGGGCAAGAGGCTGTCCGATGAGACGCTCGTCCGATTCCTTGGCTGCCAGGGGGTGGCCCCGGGCCAGGCTCCCTGGGTGCCGGGCTACACGGGTGAGAAGATCGCGGTCCGGCGGCACTCGGTTTGCTTCGGGGACTTCGCGCCTTTCGATTTGCTGATCGCGATCCCGGCCTGAAACACTCCCGGGGCTCCTCCACCGTCACGGTTGAGTGTGCGCCCATGAGTGCCCCGGCCTGCGCTTGTGCGGGTCCCGTCCCAGGGACACACTGGCGCCATGGCTCTCCGCAGTATGTGGGTTTTGATCCCACTTGCCCTCGCTTCGGCCCCCCAGGACGAAGCGAATCAGCAACCGACCTCACCCTCCCCAGGCTCCGATACCAGCTCCGCCCCGGCGGACCTGCGGTCTTCCGAAGCCGATTACGTCATCCACGCCCGCGTCGACGAAGCCGACGCGACGGACCTGGACGACGGCCCGATGAAGTCCCTCGAGGGCTCCCTGACGCTCACATGGAAGAACCGCTCCGGGGATAGCGTCTCGGATCTTTGGTTCCACCTCTACCTGAACGCCTACGCGAACAATCGCAGCCTGCACCTGACGGAGTCCAAGGGGCTCCTCAGGGGCTTCGATATGGACACGGGCTACGGCTGGCAGGAGGTCACGTCGGTCAAGGTCAACGGGGTCGACGTGACGGACACCCTCCAGTTCCGCGTCCCCCGGGCGAGCGCGCCCTACGACCGCACGCTCATGAGCGTCGACGCCCCTGAGCCAATCCCGAGCGGAACCGACGCCACCATTGAGATCGAATGGAGCTCCCGCCTGCCGCGGGTGCGCCGTAGGACAGGAACGAAGGGCAACTTCATCTTCCTGAGCCATTGGTTCCCCAAGCTCGCCGTCTACGAAGGCGGCCGCGGCTGGCGGGCCCACCCGTTCCACATGAACACGGAGTTCTACGCGGATTACGGGACCTACGACGTGACCATCGACTTGCCCGAGGAGTACGCGGGCAAGGTCGCGGGCTCCGGCAAGCGCATGGGGGACTCCCAGGTCTCGGGCGGCCGCGCCGTGACGCGCTTCGTCGCCCCGGCGCCGGAGGATCAAGAGGCCGTGGACCCTGTGGCCGCCCGCGGCTCGGGCCGCGCCACCCGCGTGCACGGTTTCGCCTGGACGGCGGACCCCGACTACATCGAGTACGAGGAGTGGTTCCGCTGGGACGAGTGGGCCGCCAAGCACAAGGACGCGGTCCTCGAAGCGAAGGCTGCCTTCAACATGACCGAGGACGAGCTGCGCGGGCGCGACGTGCTCGTGCGGGTTCTCGTTCACCCCGAGCACGAGACCCAGAAGGAGCGCCACTGGCGCGCCACCGCGGCGACGCTCTTCTTCTACGGGCTCTGGTACGGCGCCTATCCCTACTCGGAGATCACCGCCGTCGACCCCGCATGGGGCGCCCGCGGCGCCGGCGGCATGGAGTACCCGACGATCTTCACCTGCGGCTCGCGCATGTACACCGAGCCAAACATGTACACGCCCGAAAGCGTCACCGTGCACGAGGCGGGCCACCAGTTCTGGTACGGCCTCGTGGGCAACAACGAGCCCGAGGCCGCTTGGCTCGACGAGGGCTTCAACTCCTTCACGGATAGTGAGACGCTCCTGCGTGAGTACGGCCCGAGCCGGGCGAACACCCAGTACTCGCGCGTCTCGATCTTCGGAACCCCGGCGACGCCTCTCCCGGGCGGCTCGAAGATGGCCAACGCCATCTCGATGACGTCGATGAGGGTCCCGAACCCGCTGCGTTACGGCCTCGATAAGGCCGGGGTGAAGATCCCCAAGGAGTACCAGTGGCTCGTGCCCAAGAAGATGAAGCTCGAGCCCCTGAAGGCCGCCGGGCCCCTCGCTTATTGGCGCGACCAGCCCCGGATGAGCTTCGTGGAGGAAACCACGATCCCCACCTGGGGCGACCGCAACGGTTACCTCCGCGACCCCGACTCCGACCCGATCGAGACCAACGTCTGGGACTACGTCGACGCGCGCAGCTACGGTACGAATAGCTACTCGCGCACGGCGACGGCCCTGCGCTCGCTCCAGTCCGTGGTCGGTCGCGATGCGTTCATGCGCGGCATGCGCCACTTCTCCGAGATGTGGCGCTACCGGCACCCTTACCCGGAAGACTTCTACCTCGCGTTCCAAGAGGGCGCGGATGTGAACGTCCAGTGGTACTTCGACGAGGTCTTCCGCGGCACCGAGACGATCGATTGGACGGTCGACGTCGCCCAAACGAAGACCCCGAAGGTCGAGGGCTGGTTCCGTTGTGACGATGGCAGCTGGACGGAAACCTGCGGGCCGAACCAGGTGCCAGCCGAGGACGGAGCGGACGCCGAAGAGGGCGCCGACGAGGACGCCGAAGAGGACGCCGAGAATTCCGACGACGACAAGTCAGAGGAAAAGAAGGCCAAGGAGCCTTGGAACTACGACGTCGTCCTGCGCCGCCGCGGCGGCCTTGCGCTTCCCGTGACGATCCGCGTGACCTTCGAGGACGGCGAAACCACCGACTTCGACTGGACCCGCGAGCGTCAGCTCGAGCGCCGCTGGTGGCGCCTGCCTTTGATTCCTTCGGAGAAGAAGATTGCCTCGGTGATCATCGACCCCGACCGCTACTGCTTCCTCGACAGGAACATGTCCAATAACCAATGGTTCGCGAAGCCCGATCGCCTCGCGCCCCTTCGACACGGTGAACGTGCGCTCTCGCGCACGGGTAGCCTTCTCCACTGGATCATGTCGGTGGGGGGCTGATTCGATGACGAACTACGAAGAGAACATCGAGCACGACAACCTCCGTCGTCCCGGATTCATGCTGTTCCTGCGCGCCATGCGCGCCGCGTTCCTGAGGCCCAAGCTCTGGGGCGCGACCTGGATCGTGCTGCTTCTGCTCAGCATGATCCCTGCCATGCAGACCTCCGGCGCCATCAGCCGGATGGTCGGGAACCGCTACGCCTCGAGCGACGCGGCCCGTGACCTGGACCCGTCCATGTCATCGCCGACGGTGGGACTCAGCGAGATCTTCCGCCAAGACCACCGCGGCGCCCTTTCGAGCCTCGATAGCTCCATCTCCCAGGGCGGCGCCGTGCTGGCGCTCATCGCCATCCTCTTTGGTGTCTTCGCCGCCGGCGGCTGGCTCCAGGTGACCTTCGAGCAGCCTGATCGCCAGACTCTGCGGCGCTTCGGATTCGGCGGTGCCCGCTACTTCGGCCGGTTCCTGCGCGTGGCGATCCTGATGCTCTTGGCACTCAGCCTTGTGCGATGGATTTACTTCGGCGAGCCGTGGAAGCGCCTCGTGTACGGCGCGATCCTCGAGGTCCCCAAAACCGACTGGGGCCGGCTCGAAACCCTCGAGTCCGAGGCCCAGGTCGTGCGCCTCGCCTGGATCCAAGAGGGCTTGTTCACCCTCGCCTTCGCCAAGGTCCTCGCCTGGGGCATCTACACGCGCACCCGTCTCGCCCTGCGCGACAGCCGCTCCGTGATCGGCGCCGCCATCGCCACGGGCTTCACGATGATGCGCCATCCGATCCAGACCATGCGCCCCTTGGCCCTCCTTCTGACCCTCGAGGCGGTCATGGTCATCGGATTCTTCGGCTGGTGGATGGAGACCATCGACGGCCGTTTCATCAACGACCCCAACGGTTGGCACGTCCTCGCCATGTTCGGCGTGGCGCAGCTTGCGCTCATCTGGCGCCAAGTCACCCGCGGCGCCTACTACCACGCCGCCGGCCGCGTCAGCCAAGCGTTGATTCACCCCACCGACCGCCGCCCCGACCCCTGGGCCCAAACCATCGGCGGCCCCGGCGGCCCCCAGTACCCCGTCTCCGACGACGGCTACCACGTGACCGTCTGACGAAGGAGCAGATTCGCGCGGAGAGAACGAGGCGAGGGGTCCTGGTTCCAGCTAATCGCTGGACCCTGGGCCCCTCGCCTCTTTCTTTCGGGAGTACCGCTCTCCCGGTACTGCTGTCACGCGCACCCAGAAACTGGCACCATGACGTGCCGGCTTTCTGCACACCTGCTCGCCATGATCACGCCGTCATTCATTCAGAAGCGCCTGGACGCGGTAGCGTCCGAACGCAACATCACAATCCGCTACGCCTGCGAAAGCGGCAGTCGAGCGTGGGGCCTGGCCTCAACGGACTCTGACTACGACGTCCGGTTCATCTACCAGAACCCCCGCGACTGGTACCTTCAACTGGCCAGGCCGAAGGACATGATCGGGCCCCTCATGGAGCTTGACGGTGAATTGGATCTCGTGGGTTGGGACTTACGCAAAGTCCTGATCCACGTGGCTGGCAGCAACGCCGGAGTCATCGAGTGGCTCCATTCTCCGTTCACCTATCGGCAGGAACCCCCGTTCCTCGCTGCCATGCGAGCATTGGCCTGCGACTACTTCCAGCCGGCTAAGGCCGCAGCCCATTACCTCGGCATTGCTCGGAGCGCGGAGCGTGCGGGTTACAGGGAGGAAGACAACACCTGGAACCTGAAGAAGTACTGCTACCTCATGCGGCCAGTGCTCGCCGCCCGCCATGTCCTTACCGAGCGCACTATCCCCGCCGTGGCTTTTGACGATCTCGCGGATCGCATTGCCGATTCCGCCGTGCGCTGCGAGGTGGAAGAGCTTGTTGCAGTGAAGGAAACCGTTCCCGAAAGTCATCGCCTGGTCCTTCCCCCGGGATTGGCAACCTACTTCAGCAACTTGCACAGCCGACTGCAGGAGGAGCTGCCACAGGTGTCTCGCCGGGAAGTGGACTACGCGGAGATCAATAGCTTCTTCCGAAGCGCCATTGGCTATTGATCCCCGGGTCGGAGCGGGACGGCCGCACCACTCACTGGGGTTCGGTACCGATCCAGTTTCGCCATCGAATCCGGTGCCGCTGCTAGAGTGACTCTGATTCCCTTCGCTCCTTCCTGCCACCTCGTTTCCCCATGAGCCAACTCCGGATCGCCTTGGCCATCGCCGGTCTTGCCCTTCAAGCATGCGCCGCACCAGCCATCGCTCCCCTGGGCCAAGGGAGCGGCCAGGCCGCCCGCCCTTCGGCTAGTTACGACGCACGGCCCCAATACATCAATCGCTCCGCAGTTCTCGTGGGCCATCGAAGGCTGGACGAAGACATTTGGCAGCCCCTCGATGGACAGATCATGGGCGCAATAGAGGTTTCGCGCATCAACGTGAACACTGGCAACGGTTATGAGTTCGGCATGATCGCTTCGTATGACGATCAAGATCTTCTGAGCGACGCAGACGTCGACATGCTCGTTCTTGACGCCTTCGCCGGGTTTCGGGTCCAAAGGCCCCAGGGCCAACTCCGTCCCTTTGTCGGGATTGGAGCGGTGCTCACCTATGTGGACGTGGGGTCCGACCTGGGATTCGCACCGGACTCGGAGCAGAATGCGGCCTTTGGCGGCTACGTTCATGGTGGCATCAACTTTGAGATCGCCCGTGACTTGGATCTGGTCATCGAGGCTCGTCAGCGCGTGGGTCAAGACCTCGATTTCAACCAAACCGACTTGGACCTCGACAACCTGACCTTCGCGATCGGGATGTCGTTCTAAGGGAGGAGCGGCTGGGCTATAGGGCGATGATGCGTCACCCGATTCAAGCCCTGCGGCCAGCTGAACACCTCGCCTCCTTCTGTCTGCGGTAAGGTCCGTCCGGAACACTGTCAGGCACTATTCCGCGATCTGGAGCTCCGCGTGCCAATGGTCGAGCCACTCCTTCGTGAGCGTACGTTCCACTTCAGCCCGGGCTTCGGCCGCGCCTTCGCCGTCCGCCCAATTGCGATGGAGTATGACGAGCTTGTTGATGGCCGTCCGCGTCGTTGGATCGGTGGAGCCCACTCGCTCCGCCAGTCCTCGATAGGCTGACAGGATGTGATCGTGCGCTTCTTGGTACCGGCCCAGCTTGGTGAGGGACGCGCCGAGGCAGCTTCGCAGTTCCCAAATGAGATGGTCATTGTGCCCAGCCCACAGGTCAAGGCCCTCGCGTATGAACTTCATCGACAGCTCGGGCTCGTCGCGCGCAGCATGGGCGTACCCGAGCCCTTGGAAGCCCCAAGCCAACTGCTCTTTCGAAGGCATCGGCCCGATTTGCAGCAAGCGCATAGCTTCGCGGTAAAGCGCGAACGTCGTGTCATGGCGCCAGCCATGGGAATTGCCGTGCCAGTTTCCCGAGATCCTGAGGTAGAGGGCGACAATCAACGACTCGGGGCTGCCATCATGGATGCCTAGCGCTGACTGTAGCTTGATGAGCGCCGTTAGCCTGTCGGCAACATCGGTGCCGGGCTGACCACACTCAGTCTCAAGCAACTCGAGCTCGGCCCAAAGTCCTTTGAGGCCCTCCCCAAGCGCCACGCGTGTGTGATGCGCGCCGTTGGGGCCGCGTATGGCGACGTCCATCGTGAGCTCGTCCTGGAGTTGTTGAGCGTCGCCTGCGCGGCCTAGCCCCTTCAGGAGATTCACCCGTGCGGCCTTGGCCTCGAAGTTCAGGACGGAGCCCCAGGTGCTCACTACGACCGGCGCACTGGAGACGAGCAGAGGCTCCGCTTCTTGGTAGCGTCGCAGTCCGACCAGCGCGGTGCCCTTGCGGGAGCGATACAGCGCCATCGGCGGAGTAGCCTCTGAGTACCCCCTGTCGGCAAGCTCGTCGAGCCAAGCCGTGACCCGCTCGTTGGCTTCGTCATGACGGTCCGCATGGTTGAGGCTGTCAAGGAAGAGCGCCCGAATGATCAGCAGCCGCGAATCGGTCGCCGACGCGTGGTCAGCGAGCAGTCCTTCGGCATGCTCTAGCAAGCGTAGCGGCCCGATCTTGTCGCCGTAGATCAGGAGATGCCACGCCGTCGACTGGAGGAATCCAGCCACGCATCCCCTGACGGCTGGGCTCAGATCGTCGCCGAGTCCGATGAGCAGCTCGCCCCGCAGGCGGTCCTGCTCTTGAAAGCCCTGTTTGGTGAGGACCTTGTTCCTGTCGATCGTTTCCCATGCGGTCTGGAATCCCGGTGCCGAGCGCTCGATGATTTCAATCCCAAGCTTCAGAAGCCTTGGTTGCTGTGGGAAGTCGACGGCAAACGCCGCACTGGCTTGCCAGACGGAAAGCATCTCATGCAGCTCCTCCATGCCGCTTTGGGCACCGGCCAACGCTTCGTCAGCGATGCGCGTTTGATTCCGCGCCCGCATCGCCATGACGGCGAAACCCGTCGTGCCTGCGATGAGGCTGAGGATGATGATCCCCGTGGCGATCACGAGCGAGCGGTGGCGCCGCGTGAACCTGCGCATCCGGTAGATGCGCGAAGGGCGGCGCGCCTGAATCGGCTCGTGGCGCAGGTAACGCTGCAGATCCGCCGCTAGCTCTGCGGCGGAGGCGTAGCGCCGCTCCGGCTCTTTTTCGATCGCCTTTCGAACGATCGTGTCGAGGTCGCCGTGGAGGGTCGGGTCGATGGAGCCCAAGGTCGTAGGCTCGTCCTCGTTCAGCAGGCGGATCGCCTCCTGGATGGGGCAGCCGCGGATTTCGTAGGGGAGCTGGCCGCTCAGTATCTCGAACAGCAGCACGCCCAGCGCGTGGACGTCGGCGCGCGCGTCCACGCCATCGAGGTCGCCCCGAGCCTGCTCGGGACTCATGTAAGCGATCGTCCCGAGCAGCACGCCCGGTGCCGTCACAAGCGTCGTGAGGTTGACGTTCGAGCCGGCCATGTAGGCGACGCCGAAGTCCAGGACCTTGGGCTGACCGGTCTCATCCACCAGGATGTTGGCGGGCTTCAGGTCGCGGTGAACAATGCCGCGCTGATGGGCGTAGTCCAGGGCGTCGCATACACGGGAGAACAACTGGACCCGTTCCCGCACGTTGAGGCTCTCGGTGCGGACGTGATCCACGATGGACCGGCCGGCGATGAGCTCCATCGCGATGAACGGCAGTTCCGCGGTGCCGATGCCCCGATAGGTGCCTGCCTCGAGGATTTGAGCGATCCCCGGATGATGGAGGCCCCCGAGGATCTCGACCTCGCGTTTAAATCGTCGCCGCAGCTCCTCGCCGGCGAGGGCGCTGTTCAGGACCTTGACCGCGACGCGTCGACGGGGATGGTCTTGCTCCGCCTCGTAGACCGCGCCCATGCCGCCACTGGCGATGTAACGCAGCACGCGATACGAACCCACCGTCTGGCCCTCCAGCCCATGCTGCTGGCCGTACTCCTCCGCTAGGGCCAAGCCGGGGCCCGCGCCGAGCGGCTCGTCTGACTCGCTCGCGATGGCGAGCATGCGCTCCACCTCCTGGCGCAAGGCGTCGTCTCCGCCGGCTGCTTCGCGTACGTAGGCGGCGCGCGCGTGCTCTTCGAGATCTGAGGCGTGTTGGAAGATCTCTCGGACGCGCTCAAACAGTGGTTCGCTCACCCTTCGACCCCGTCGTCCATGCGCAAGCGCAGCCAGGCGCTGGCCATGGTCCAGTCGCGCTGAACGGTGCGCGGCGAGATGTCGAGGGCGGACGCGGTTTGTTCCAGCGTGAGCCCAGCGAAGTAGCGCAGCTTGACGAGCAGCGCGAGCCGTTCGTCCTTGAGCTCGAGCGCCGTGAGCGCATCGTCCAGGG
>CAJXRJ010000189.1 GCA_913058555.1 uncultured bacterium | reverse complement strand
GCCCCGGTTCGCCCGTGCTCGCGCCGCCGCTGATGATCGCGCCGGCCTCGACGCAATAGGCCATCACCACGTAGCCCGCGGCCTTGATGGCGATGGCGACACCGACGGTCTTCTTGTAGCCGAATCGATCGGCGAAGCCGCCGGAGAAGACCGGGACCATCGACTGCACGAGCGCCCACCAGGCGTACACCGCGCCCTTCTGCACGTGGTCGAACTGCGGCCCGCCCTTCTCGACGGCGAGCACCATGTACACGGGGAGGACGGTGCGCAGCCCGTAGTACGCGAGGCGCTCGAGCACCTCCATGAAGTTGGCGAGGTTGAAGACGCGGCTCGCGAAGAGGAGGCGAAGCTGTGCCTTGAGCGGGAGGTGTTTCGTCGATGTCATGGGGCTCGTTGGAGACTCGGGGGGAGGTAGGTGGTGGCGGCGTCCCAGGACGGCCGCCACCGAGTTTCAAAGGGGTCGGTGATCAGTAGCGTTCGCGCCGGCCACCGCCGCCGCCATCGCGACGTCCGCCGCCGTCGCCGCGGTAACCACCGCCGCCGCCACCGCGGTAGCCGCTGCCGCCGCCGTCGGCGGACTCTTCGCCGTCACCGCTCCCGTCTTCACCGGGGGGCACAGCCGGGCGCGCCATCACGTCGCGGCCACGGACTTGGGCACCGGTCATGGACTTGATCACGCGATCGCCGTGGCGATCGGGCACCTCGACGAAGCTATAGCGTGAGAAGATGTCGATCGATCCGATCGCGGAGCCTTCGATGCCGGTTTCGCCGGCGATGGCACCTACGAGGTCACCCGGGCGGATTCCGTCCATACGGCCCGCGTTGATGAAGAGCCGGGTCATGCCCGACTCGACCGGACGCCAACCACGGCGCTCGGCCGCGCCGCCGCTGCCACCGTCACGGTCGTACCCACGGGGGGCACCACGGCGCGGGAAGCCGCTTTGCCGATCGGAGAACCCGCCGCCTTCCGACGTGTTCGAGTCAAAGCTGGGCGCACGGCGCGCGGAGGCGCCGGGCTTCTTCTTCTCGATCTCGAATCCGGCGATGCGCTCGAGGACATCGGCGCCATGGGCTCGGCGGGCCAGCCGGGCACAGGCCGCGGCAATCATCTCCGGCGACTTGCCGGTTTCGGTGGCGACCTCTTTCACGAGGTCGGTGTACATCTCGAGGTCTGCTTCCTCGATGCTCAAGATCAGGGCGGACTTGAACTGCGCCAAAGGCGCCTCTTCAACGGCGTCGGTCATTGGTTTTGCACCCCGGCGCACCGGGGTCTCCTCTTAAGGGGGGGTTCTGCTTGCGGAATTGAAAAAGGGAGGCGCCTGTCATGGCCCGGAACCCAGCCATACTCGTGGTTCCAAGCTCCCCCGCGCTCGCGGGGACCCAAAGGCAATGTCTATGCCTGGGCGCCTATTCGGCCGACAAGGCTACCTGTATCCGAAGGGTCTCGCGCGCCCGGGGGGCAAAACGGGCAACAAAAGCGCCTAGCTATCCCTCTCGTGGACTCCGTCTCGGGCCAGAATCGGTCCGCTGCCATGCGTCGATCCATCCTGCCCGCCCTCATCGTCATCGCCTGCGCCCTCCTGGTGCGGGTGATGTACGCACTTTCCAAGAGCTTCGTCCTCGACGAATTCCACAGCTACTACCACGCGACCCACTCCCCCATGGGCGCGTTCCTTGGGGATCTAGGGCGGGACAACCACCCCCCCCTATCGTTCCTTGTGATCGGCGCCGCGGCGGAGGCCCTCGGCCGGGCTGAAATCGCCCTTCGCAGCCCAGCGATCCTCTTCAGCGTCCTGGAAATTGCCCTCGTCTTTCGTCTCGCCCGGCGCCTGGGGGCGACGTCCCGCTGGGCAGCCGGCGCAGCGGCACTTCTGGCGGCCTCGGCCATGCACTTTGACTATGGGTCCCAGGCGCGGATGTATGCCCTGCTGGCACTCCTGGTCACCATCTCCGTATCGGCCCTGGTGGATCTTGTTGGCCAGGAGACGCCGAAGCGAGGGAGCGCCGTCGCCCTGGCGCTCGGGGCAGCGGGAGCCCTCTATACCCACTACTTCGCGGTCCAGTACCTGGCCGTGATCGTCGCCGCCGCCTCGGTGGGGCTCGCGATCACCGGGGAGGGGCGACGGATCCGGCGCTTGGCGGCGCCCTTGGTGGCCGCCGCGGTCCTGTTTGCGCCATGGGCCCTGACCGGGTTTCGAACCCAGCTGGGCCACAAGCTGCCCCCCGGGGGCGACGACCTCGGCCTCTCTGAGCTGGCGCAGTCCATGATGCACCTCTTCGCCCACAACGTCTCGCTGGCGGGGCCCGCGGGGCGGTGGGTGTTCATCGCGGGCGCCGCGATCCCCCTGGGACTCAGCGCCCTCGGCCTGCTTCGACTGCTCGCCGCGCGCGAGACTCGGATCGCCGGTGGCATCGTCGGGGCCGCCGCGTTCCTCGTACCCGTGGTGAGCTGGGCCGCTGCGAACATCGCGCCCCGCGCCGGCTTCACCTGGCACTATGTCCTCCCCTCGGCGGCGGCCGCCGCCACCCTTTGCGCCTTTGGGCTGCAGGGCCGGATCGGCGCTGCGGCCATCGCCGTGTCGACGGCCCTCGGGACCGCGCTCATCGGCCTGCACCTTGCCAACCCGGCCACCGAAGACTTCCGCGGCGCCGTGCACCACGCGCTCAAGTCCGCGTCGGACGCGCCATCGGGAGACATCGTTCGCCTCGTCTCCGTCGAGTGGCAGCCGGCCCTCTTCCCCCAAGGGCAGCCCTACGACTACTACGCGCCGCGCGTCGGACTCCAGGAGCAGCTCCCCGTGCCGGCACGGGCCCCCATGATCCCCGGTGGGTTCATGGTCAAGAACTTCGGCGAACTCAGCGCAGCGGACCGCGTGATCGTGATCCGCCGCTCGCTGCCCGATGGACAGCCGCTACTGAAGAAACTCGGGGCTGCTTTCCCCCATCGGACGGTGACGCCGTTCGGCTACGGCGTCGACGTGATCGAGTTCCGGCGCTAGCGCCCTGGATCATTGGTTCACCCAGCTGGGTGAACAGCTGGGCTCGCAACCCTCGGCTGCGTGGCCGCCTCGCAAGATCATGGCCAGAACGAGCGCCGGCCCTTCAACTGGAGAGCAAGCCCTCTTGGATCGCAATCCGAGCCAACTCGGCGGGCGAATGGGCATCGAGCTTTCTCTGCAAGTTCTCGCGGTGCTTCTTCACCGTACCCACGGAGATCTCCAGGTCCCGTGCGACCTCTTTGTTGGTATGGCCCAACGCAAGGAGCTGAAAGACCTCACGTTCCCGGGCCGTAAGGACCGCTAGCCGGCCCTGGGGAGTCGCGCCACCTGACGCCGTGCCCCCGTGGGTCATGCGGTTCACGAGGGCGTGGGTCACCCGCGGTGTCACGTACTTCCGGCCCGCGTGGATCGCTTCGATGGCGACACGCAGTTCATCGGGCTCGGAGTCCTTGGTCAAGAACCCCGAGGCTCCGGCCTGGAGGGACTCCTCGAGGAATCGGCCCGACTCATGGTTGGTCAGCATCAAAAACTTCGAGGCCGGTGACGCCTTCGCGAGCAGCGGCAGCGCGTCGATCCCCGAAAGGCCTGGCATCGTCACGTCGACGGTGACCACGTCCGGTCGAAGGCTCTCGATCCGTTGGGCGGCTTCGCGGCCGTCACCGCTGTCCCCGACCACCTCGAACCCACAGTCGCCCTCCAGCAAACGGCGCAAAGCCGCGCGCAAGATCGCCTGGTCGTCGAGCACGAAGACGCGGATCTTGGGCGCGGGGCGATCGGACGATGGGGGCTGATTCATGGGCATCTGTGTCAGACGTATCGGGTTCTTCTTGGTCAATTGCCGTCGCACGGCCAGTCGAAACAGACGCGCAGCCCGCTTCCACCAGCCCCTGGCTCCAGGGCCACCGTCGCTCCGTGTGCCTCGGCGATCTTGCGCACGAGGGCCAGGCCGAATCCGGTGCCGCCCTCCTTGTCAGTGGCGAACACCCGGAAGACCTCCTCGCGACGCTCGGGCGCGATGCCGGGGCCATCGTCTTCGACGGTGATCAAAGCGCGGCCATGTCCATTCATGGCGGCGCGGATCTCGACACGGCCCCCTTCGGGCTGGGCCTCCACGGCGTTGCGCAGGACGTTCGCGAACAGATCCCCAAAGGCATCCGTATCCGCATGGATCATCGGGAAATCCATGGGGATGCGCACGGAGGTCCTGATCGCAAAGCGCTTGATGATGACGAGCTCGCGCTCGATGCCGCGTTGCACGGCCGCGTCCAGGGCCATGGGTTGAACGTCTAGCTCGAGCGGCCTCGAGAAGCTCAGGGTGCGCTGGAGCAGGCCCTCCAGGCGCCGCATCCGCAAGGCCAGGGCCTCGACCATCGCCCCCTCTTCTTCCCCTAGCTCCTTCGACACCGCCCGGAGGGCCAGCTCGAGCTCCGAGACAGGGGATCGGAGTTCGTGGGCCAGAACAGCCGCCTCCTCCCCGACCCGCGCCAGGGAACGCATGATGGCGGTCTCTCGTTCTTCGGCCCGCACGAGCTCCGTGATCTCACGCACCTCAACGAGGGCGTGGGGCAAACCCTCCTCCCACTCGTCGAGCACTCGAACGGAGACGGCGTGGGACCGCTGGACCCGCGCCATTCTTGGGAGGGAGTCCGCCGGCGAATCGCCGTTCGGGGCGACTCCCTTTGGCGCGGGGCTCTCCTCCATGACGTCCACCTGCGCCCGACCCGTCGCGAGTCCATGCTCGTAGGCCCGCGCCAAGAGCCGATTGACCACCTCGCGGTTGCCTGGCTCGGGACTCCAAAAACGAGCGCCATCGAGGCTTCGCCCCAGGACATCTCCAGCAACACAGCCTGTCCGC
The DNA here is from genome assembly GCA_913058555.1 of uncultured bacterium. Lineage (GTDB taxonomy): Bacteria > Planctomycetota > UBA1135 > UBA1135 > Saltatorellus. The sequence continues at coordinate 6,106 of CAJXRJ010000189.1, read as the reverse complement.
AGGTAGGTCGGCCGGTTGGCTTCCACGATGGCCCCATCCCGGTCCAGGAGAAGGACAAACTGATTCTCGTTCTCGAAGACGGCGCGGAACTTGGCCTCGCTCAACGCCAGTCGCTTGCGGGACAAGACACGGTCTGCGATGCCACGGATCGCGCCGCAAAAATACGGTTCGGTGCGGCCCGGGAGCACCATCTTCGACACGCTGACTTCGCACAGGGTCGTCGTGCCGTCCTTCCGAACGACGTCGAACTCGCGCACCGTGCCGAGGGCCCAGGAGTGTCCCGTTTCAAGGTGCCTTTGGATGTAGCCGTCGTGTTCTGAGCGGTGGGGCTCGGGGATCAGCACGTTCACGCTCTGGCCAATCAGCTGGGACGGGGCCCAACCCAACAGCGACTTCACCGAGGAACTCGTACGGATGATCTCACCAGAGCCCTTGATCACAACCACCGCATCGGGGAAACCGCCGATCAGCGCGTCGAGGTAATCGTCGCCGCCGATGTCACTTCTGAGGGGACGATCCATCGCTCAAACATTCTATCAGGTCGCGCCGGTGCCCCTCTTGGCCATCCACCCCGCAAATCCGCGCGCCGATGTGGGGTGCGACAACGGTAATCACAGGGACCGGGCGGGCTCGTCCCCGCTCGCCCAGCGCCAGCGGGCTGGCGGCGGCAGGAGTGCTCCTCCGGGGGTTCCGTCGGTGCGCCAACGATCCTCCCAAGCGTCCCGGGGCACGGGCGAGTGGGAAAAGACGAGGCGCTCGCGGTCGAGCACCGCGAGATTGAACGCCTTGGCGACGCTGCGCGGGCTCGGGCGCATGGAGGACTTGCGATGGAGGTTGTAGGAGGCCTCCACGCCGTACCTGCCGTCGGGCCAAACCACGAGGCCCTGCTCCGTGACGTCGTAGGGCAACCCCTTACCGCCGAGGGCCTGGTCGATCTGCTCGCGGATCAAGTCCACGCCGGCGAGCCGGTAGAACCCTGAGAGCGCATCGAGGAGTAGCGCCGTATCGTCTTCCGAGAGCTGCGCGGCCCATCCCACCTGCGCGACGCAAGCCAGGAGCCAACCGGACTGTTCCTCGAAAAGGAGCTCCATCGCGCCGAAGGAGTTCCGGACAGCCGCTGCGCCTGACCCTGTGGCCGAATCGTTCGCGCCCTCCACTTGGGAACCCGCCCCCTGGAGCTCAGGCACGAGCAGCTCCACGCGCGCACTGTTCGACGCGAGCCGAACGCGACCGATCTTCACCTCGTACTTCCACGCGGGAAGCTCATCGAGGAGCTGGATCAACTCACTCGTGACGAAGCGCTCCACTGCCATGTGCACCTGGTGGATCTTTGCCAGCGTGCGGCTACGGGCCAGGCTGTGCTGAGCCGCGCGCCGGCGGCGATCGATGCGGCGCAGCTTGCGGAATTGCTTCGGGAGGGTCCCGGAGTGGAAGCCAGGCTTCATCAACCGAATGAAGGTCTCGCCGTGGGTCCCCACCACGAGTGAGTGCAGGTTGCGGCTGCGGTTGATCTTGTAGAGCTGCCAGTTCGACTTGAGCTCCCACGCGATGAAGCCCACGACGCCCGGCGCGAGGAAGACTGTCGGCCCGATGATCGCAGCCGCGGCCTCCCGACCGAAGGCATCGAATCCCGCGAGGAAGTCGATCATCGCCGGTGCCATCGGCAAGAGCAGCTTGTGGCTCAAGGTGACGACCGGGAAGTGCTTGATCGGGTTGACCTGGGGCTCAACGAGCAGATTGACGACGAAGCGCGCCACGAACGTGAAGGCCCCCCAAAAGAGCCCAAGCACCGCCTTGATTCCAAGGGCCAAAGCGCCCTCACCGCTCTTGAACCGCAGCCACTCGTCCACGGCGTAGAGCAAACGTTCAAAGAGCTCCAGCATGCGCTTGAAGCTGTCCATGATCGCCGCGAAGAGCGCCACGAACACGTGCACGCGGATGCGCCTCCAGGCGGTGTACAGCCATTCTTGTCCGAGTTCCTCAACGTCTCGGCCCACGCGGCTGTTGAGGATCACCGACATCGCGACAAAGACCACCGCCCAGTTGACGGCGCTCTGCTCAGGCATGGTATTCGTGAGCCGCGGCAGGAGCCCGCAGATCAGCGCCGTGGGCACGAGGGGCCAAATCACGAATCGGCGCAGGGCCCGCACCGGGCGGCTCCGCAGGAAGCCTTGGACCGCCGACAGCTGAAAGAACCGCACGGGCCAGTCGATTAGCACGCGTTTCAGGCCCAAGAAGGCCGACTTCAGAAGGCCCCAGAGGAGCTTCCGGAAGCTCTCCACGTGGATCAAGAGCAGCGCAAAAACCCCGAGACTCAAGACGATCTCAAGGGTGTGCACGTGGACCCAGTGGATCTTCATGGACCCCTCAGGCGCGAACATCTCGCCAAGATGGATCGAGCCCTCCAGGACGACATAAGCCATGCCAAACGGCAAGGCGACAAAGCGTGTGATGAAGCGCCCTGGCGGAGTCCCAAAAACCAGGGACGTGGCCCGCTGCAGCCAACGCAGGTAAATGTCTCCCCGCTGATAGACGCCGTCCAGGGACTTGGGCAACGCGTGGTCCGCCTTCAGGAGCCGGTCTCCCGCCAAAAACTCCTTGGGGCTGCCCACGTCCTCGAGCTTCAGATGGCTGCGGGAGATCGCGTCGCGCAGGTGCCCCATGGTGAAGAAGCCCGCACGGACGACCTGGTCGAGCAGCTCTTCGACCATCTTCGAGAACGCAACGCGTTCCGGCGTGGTCGTGGGCACGAGCCCAACCTCGAGCAGGCTGCCCCGCAGGAGCGGGCGCAGCCGCGTGCGCATCTGGAGCTCCGCCGAATCCGCCGCCTCCCCGAGGAGGTGGCTGAGGTCGTCGCGCTCGGGTCCCGTGAGCCGTGACGAAACCAAACGCCGGGTGGCGCTCGCCAGGTGCTTGCTCATGAGCACCTCGCGCTGGTTCGGGAGCTTGCGGCGAAGGGGGACGCGGCCGAAGCTGCGCAGCCAGCGGCCTAGGTGGATCTTCGACGTCTCCCGTTCGTGGTCCACGCAGACCCGCTGGAGGTCGTGAAGGAGTCGCTTGTCGGCGTTCCAGAATCCACGGCCCGCGTTCCGCGCAAGACCCACGACAGATCGGTACCAACGGGCGCTTGTGTCGCTGTCGAACTCGAGGGCCGCCCGCAGGCGCTCCACGAGGCGGCGCAGGTGCCCCTCGGCGTCACCGCACAGCTCCCGCGCCTCCGGCCCGGGCGCGTGACGCGCCGCCGTGATCAAGAACAAGGCGGCGGCGACGGAGTTGCCCCGGGCCGATGCCCGGTCAGCCCGGCGCCGCAGTCGCTTGACGGCCCTCGGGGATCGCTTGCCTGACTTCGGCAGCTGAAGGCGAACATCGTCGGGGTGCTGGGAGGTCAGCCCCGGCCGTGGTGCGCGCCCCGTGAGGTGATCCAATTCCGCGTCGGTTTCATCGTGGGCGGACCGGTCCTCGCCGCTCACGGCCTCGGGCGCGCCGCTGGGGCGCGTCGCGCTGAGCAAGGCGTCGAGGTCCAGGTCCCGCCGAAGGAGCGCCTCGACGCGCTGGGGATCCTGCAGTGACGGGAAGTACGCCGGCACGCAATGGGGCGCAAAGGCGCGCAGCTCACCGTAGACCGACGCGAACTCCGCGTAGACATCGGGCACCGTGCTGTCCACGAGGACCATGTGCTCGTGGCGCAGGACCTCCGCCACCTCGTCGAATTCCGCTTGCCCGAGCTGGTGAATACGCTCGCGCACCTGACTGTGCTCGAGCTGTCCGTGCTTCAGCATCTCCTGGAAGTGCAGGTCGATGCGGGCGTGGTAGAGGAGCCGCCAACAGCGCGCGAGCAACCACTCGAGCCCGAGCGCCTCCACCGCCGCTTCGTGGGGTCGCTGCAGCAGGATGGCCGTCTCCGGGAGTTCGGCCTGGGGCTCGGCCCCTAGCTCGTCGTGTTCGACGTAGCGGATCAGCGTGTTCCGCTTCGCCAGCCACACCTTGCGGTGCGGGATCTGAACGGACAGGGCCGGAAGGTTGACCTCCGCCTTGATGACGCGCCGAAGCACGCGGGGCTCCACGAGGAAGGCGCGCGGGTCCACTTCACGGAGCCGCGCTACGGCCTGGGCCAGGAGCATTTCCGCGCGGGTGCCCTCGGAATTCGGGGCTGGAGTCTCCTCGTCTGGTTCCGTCACGGGCGCACGATACGGTACCCCGGGGCACAGGCCAATCATCGCGGGCAATCATCGCCCCGGCCCCTTGGGCGGCCGCCGATCCCGTTGGGGCTAGCGCGAGGCGGCCAGGGAGCGCTGGGCTGGAACCGGCCACCGGCTGACGTCGTACCCACGGGGGGACCCACCGCCGGGGATCCAACCCCGTGCAACGATGAAAGGAACCGCCTCCACGCTGGTGAGGCTTTCGATGAGGGCCGCGAGGTAGTCATTGCGCGCGGGGCCGTCGGTGGCGCCGCCCCAGGCCTCACGCCCACGGCGCACACCGTCGGTTCCGGGCAGGGAGAGCTGAATCATCTGCAGGTCGGAGCCGAGCTTGGAGATGGCGGCCTCAAACCCCTTCGCCAATCGCGACACATCGTGAAGCCGATTCCCGGGGGGGCCGGAGAGTCCGGCCACTCGGTCGAGACCGAGGACGACCCCCGCGGCCTGGAATTCTGGGGCATTGCTCACGAGTGCCAACGCCCGTGCTGACTCCGCGACACAGACCTTCGGACCCGCGAACGCATTCGCTCCGTCGAGCATGGCGAGGCGCACGGAACGGCGCGCGGCAAGGGCGCTTTTGACGGCGTCGCTGAGGCCCTCTTCTCCTTCGATCTCATCCTCCGTGGGAAGGAAATGGAGGTCGAAGAGAACGAGCCCGTCCGCGCCCATTTCCGCGGCTAGACCTGCGACGAGCGACGAGGTTTCCTGCATCCGGCCGCTGAGTTCGCGCCAGTGCTCCGGGCTCGGCACGACCTGCTGGCCCACCAGGTCGCCGCTCGGCCCGGTGAGGATCCGCGGCCAAAGGATGACCTTGAGCCCCGCTTGGCGGGCGTGCTCCGCCGCGAGCAACACCGCTGCGTCTCCTTCGAGGGTGACGGACCGGCGGCCGCCCTGGCCCCACGCCTCGAATTCGAGCGGAGCGCTCGTCCGCATCGTGGGCGAGAGGACGGGAACGTGCACCTCAAGGCAAACAGCCCCAAAGCCAAGGGCACGGATCCCGTGCAGCTCTTCGGCCCCCGCCGCCGTTCCGAAGGCGCCCTGGCCATGCTCGACGGAACCGCCATACCGGACCCCCACCGTCCGCGGAAGGCTCTGCTGTGGCCCCGGGGAAGGGGCCTTTCCGTTATCGAGGCCCAGGGGCACGAGCGATTCGACGTCATGGAGAAACGCCAGCTGCTCGGGGGTGAGACCCGGCCCATCGGTCCACGCCTCCCCATGGAAGAACTCCGCCAAAGCCCATGCGGCGATGGCATCCCGTGGGCCGCGGGCCACACCGCAGGCCATGACAAGCCGCCCCGCCTTGCGCGAGTACCAACCTGCGTCCCGATGGGGTGCGTTGCCGCTTGGGAGACTCGTCACCCAAAGGGGCGCGGGCCGCGCCCCCAGTTCAATGCCACGGGTGTCGGCCAGCCCTTGGACACGGCTCCACTCGCGCTCCAAATGCTCGAGCCCAGGATCGGCCTCTCCCTCCGCCGCGCAGGACGTCTCCGTGGACGGGACCTCGCCTACGCCCCAGGTTCGCGCGAGCCCGAGGCGCGGGGCCCCGCGCCCATTCAGTGGCACCCGAAGCCGTAGCACCCCGTCCTCGTAGAGCCGTAGCTCCGGTTGCGGCGTAGGCAGGCGGCGGGAAAGAGCATCGATGGCATCGAGTTCCGCCGGGCCCCAATCGGCCGGGGCCCTTGCGCTGAAGATCCTCGTCCGGAGCCGGTCCTCACCAACGCGGTCCGTGAGCACGGCCAGTGCCCCGGCTGACCTGACGCCCAATAGCGCCGAGTGATTCCAACGTGTGGGGGCGATATCGAGCCCAGCGGCGGCCGCCGCGCTCGCAACGCCGGGATCCTCCAGTCCCAGCGCCTGCCACCGCCACCGGGGGAGCGATCCCCTCCAGGTGGGCCCCACATGAAGGC
>CAJXRJ010000188.1 GCA_913058555.1 uncultured bacterium | reverse complement strand
ATCTACACACTGCATATCGTCGGCAGCGTCAGATGTGTATAAGAGACAGGGCGAGTACGACTTCGACGTCGACGGCAAAGAGGATCCTGGGGCCACCCGTTTGGAGCTGCCGGTGTTCGTGGGCGCCCACGTCACCCTCGAGCTCGATCTTGGGGAGATTGCCACCCCCGAAGAGATCGCGTCCTTGGCAGGCGACATCATCACCTTCGACTCCATGGGTCGAACGGACTCTCGCATGGCCTTCAGCGGACAGCCCTACGGAGCTTCGGCTGCCCTGGGCGCCGACGGGCGCGCCGTCCTACGAGGACTGATTCCCTATGACTGGAGGGTGAGCCAAGGGTTTGGCGATTCGGAACATCAGCCCCTCGCCCCCTTCCGAGTCCGGGCGGGGTTCCACTTCCAGCCAGATCCTGGGGAGCGGATGACGGTCAAGGTGCCCATGGAACGCGGCCTTCGCTTTGAGGGCCACGTGCGCGACCTTGATGGAACACCCATCGAAGGCGCCACCATTGCTATCCCCCAGCACTGGCAGACCGGCGCAGCCAGAGGATCCAGCTGGAGTCGCCGCGACACTGACAAAGAGGGGCACTTCCTAATCCAAGCCCTCCCAACGGACCCGGACAGTCTCAAGATCAAGGCCACCGGATTCCTGGAGTACCAGCTTGGGCCGGACGAGTTCGCCGCCCTCCTTGGGACCACCGGTCCCCATGACCTCGTGCTCACGCGCGGGCGCAGCTTGACGGTCGAGGTCAAGGCCCAGGGCGGCCGGCCGGCGAAGGGGGTTGCCGTGACGCTCACGCCCACAGAGGGACGGAAGCCCCGAAGCACCAGAACGAACGCCGAGGGCGTTGCCTCCTTCGTCGGCTTGCCCGCGGGCGACTGCACCCTTGGCGCCCTCGGCCGACACCGACCAGAGCTTCAGAAGGAAGCGCCGGAACCCGTTCGATTCCTTCAGGTTGGCTCCGGCAGCGGCATGGGTGCCATGCGCGGCATCGACCCAGACGTCGAGACCCTCTGGGCAGCCACCATCAACATTCCTGCGAGCACGATCGATGCAGGCACCGTCTTGCCCCTCGACCTCACGCCCGTGCCGATGATCCGCGGTCAGATCACGGGCGCCGACCCATCGTGGGGGCCGCCCCTGATGGTGTCTGTCTACTCACTCGACTCGAGCGCCAGCATGTTCGGGCGTTTCCCGGGAACGACCGGGACCTTCAGGCTCGACCCAGCCACGGGCAAGTTCCACGGGCAGCTTCCCCCTGGCCGGTATGAGGCCGTCGCGACCTCCGGCAGGCCGCCGAACGGGCGCGTCACGGCGGACTCGCCCAAGATGCGCACGTCGAACACCGTCCCCTTCGAGGTGAAGACAAACGATGTCGAACTGCAGCTAGCCTTTGGCGCGACCCTCAGAATCGATGGAGTTGCGAGGCTTCGCAGCGGCACTCCACTGGCCGACGTGGAGGTCCAGCTCAGCCGGCCCGACACCCACCGCTACCTCCCTAGAGAGGCCCACCGGACAAATCAACGGGGGGAGTTTGCCTTCGGCGAGTTAGACGCCGGCGACTATATCCTGCACGTCAGGTCTTCGCGCTTTGTGAATGAATCGGCCACAGAGGTGACGCTCGTCGAAGGCCGCCCCACGGGGCCAGTCGAAGTCGTCGTGGAAAGGGCTGGTGCCGTCCGCGTGACGGTCTTGGATACGAACGGAGAGCCGATCACTGACGCACGCACAAGGGTCCTGGGGCTGGACGGCTCGCCAACCTACGCCCGTGTCATCACCGATGTCCCCGGGTGGAGTGGCGCCATGGGGCCGCTCCGTCCAGGGGCCTATATGGCCATGTGGGACCAGGCGCTAGAGCGGGGCTCCGTCCGGCTGCAACGGGAGCGCATCACCGTCAAAGCCGGTGAAGTCACCGAGGTCCGCCTGGCCTCGACCCTTGAAGGCACCTCCATTCTGACGGGCCTCGTCACCGCAGGCGGAGCGCCAGCCCCTGGCGTCAGGATATGGCTGTCGGATGAGCTGGGACTCGCGGGCATCGGCGGGACCGACGACGAGGGACGCTACAAGATCGACTGCATCGCGTCGGGCGCAGCGACCCTCTGCGTGGGTCCCTCCATACTCGCGCCCCTCGCCGAGCGCTCGATCGAGCTGGGCGAGGGGTCGACAGCCGCGCCCACGGTGGACTTGCCGTCGGGAACGATCGAGGGGCAGCTCCTGGACGACGCGAGGTCCATGGGATTCGGCCAAGCCGTCGTCAGCCGCGTAGGGGCGGACCCGGCGGAACCCCCTTTCCGCACGTCCGGCGGGTCCTCCAACGGTCGCTTCACGATCCTGTACTTGCCCGACGGGCAGTACGAGCTCTACGTCTCCGAGCGCGGCGGCAAGCCCAGCGAGGCCTGGGAGTCCCAGATGATCGAGATCAAGAACGGTGAGCGCGTTCGCGGCGTCCAGCTCGTCAAGCGCCGATAGCCATGGACAGGAGCCGGGCATCGCGCCGGGCCGTTCGAGGGCGCCCGTGCCGGATGCCCGCGTACTTAATGCTCGGCCCCTTGCGCTGGCTCCTTGCGCTGGCTCCTTGCGCTGGCCCTAGATTTTGAGCGGCCCGCGGCCGTCGCCGAGCTTGGCGTCGACAACGCCCATCTTGGACAGGAGGCCAAGGTGCAGGTCGTTCACAGGTGTGCCTCGCTCGAAAGCGACGGTGCGCTGCCCCTTGATTCCGGTTCCCTCGCCGGCGAGCAGGACCATCGGCAGGTCGTGGTGATCGTGGCGGTTGCCCTCGGCAATGCCGGAACCGTAGACCACCATCGAGTGATCGATGAGCGCGCCGCCCCCGGGGCCTTCCAGAGTATGGAGCCGGTCCATGAGGTACGCGAACGACTCCATGTGGAGACGGTTGATCTTGCCGATGTCGCGGAGCTTGTCCTTGTCGCCACTGTGGTGGCTGATGGAATGGTGCGCGCCGCGTACACCGACCTCTGTGTAACGTCGTCCGCTGCCTTCGTTGCCGAACATGATCGTGGCGATGCGCGTCACGTCAGCCTGGAACGCAAGGGCCGTCACTTCGGAGAGCAGCCTCGCGTGCTCGCGGAACGTCTCCATGGCCCCGTCAGGCCGGGCGGCGTCGGGCACCGAATCGACGTGGGCGGCGTTCGCGAAATCGAGCTGCCGCTCGAGCTCGCGGAGCCCCGTTTCGTACTCGTCCACACGGGCCCGGTCTGCGGACCCGAGACGTTTGCCGAGGGCCTTTGATTCCTTGCGGACATAGTCGAGCAGGCTGCGGCGGCGCTCCGCCCGGCTCTTGCGCACCTCGACGCTTTGGCTGGCGTCGGCGCCGCGGAAGAGTCGATCGAACGCCCGCTGGGGGTTGACCTCCTTGGCCGCCGGCGTGTGCTCTGACTCCCAAGAGATGTTGCCAGAGTAAGCGCAGGCGTACCCCGAGTCGCATTGGCCGGACGAGCGTCCACGCTCTGTCCCGAGCGCCATGGAGCGGATGCGGGTCGCGCCCCCGACGGTGCTCGCGGCGAGTTGATCTGCTGAGACACCCAGGCGCACTCGCCCCTCGGTCTTGAGCGGCTGCACACCGGTCAGGAAGGTCGCGGCCGCGCGCGCGTGATCACCGGGACCGTCGCCGTTCGCGCGCGCCTTGTCGTGGGCGAGCCCACGCAACACGGTGAGGTGATTCGCAAAGGGCCGCAGGGGCTCCAACAGTGGCTTGAGCTCCTTGAGCTCGTATTCCCCGGCCACTGGTGCGCGCTTGCGGCCTTCGCCTGCGACGGGGATGTCCGCGCGCCACTCGTCGAGCTTGACGCCGTTGGGCACGTAGACGTAGAGCAGTCGGCGCAGCGGAGTCGTCGCGGCACTCTGCGCGGCCGGCACGGCCTGGGCCATCGCCTCCAGCCAAGGAAGCGCCATGAGAACGCCCGCCCCCCTGAGGACCGTGCGCCGTGGCAAGGCGAATCCGGTGACGCGGGGCCCACGCCCCGCAAGCGTCTCGAGGCCGTGATCTTCTTGGTCTCGTTGTTCCATGGTCCTAGTTGCGCTTGGGGGTGGGGATGCGGAGGAAAGCAGGTGTTTCGACGATAGCGAGGATCGCCTGCTCAAAAGTCGGGTGTTCTGGGTCGAGTTCGTCGAGGATCGCCCGGACGGTGGAGCGGTCGGCGCGCGTCAGTCCGCGGCCGAGGGCGTAGACCAGGAGCCGCTCCACGGTGACCTCGAGGAATCGCTCCTCCTCGCGCAGGATCGCACTCAGCTCCGCCGAACCCGAGAACGACCGACCGTCAGGGAGCACGCCGACGAGGTCGAGTCCCTCCGTCGAACGCTCGCGCCCGATGGCGTCGAAGCCCTCCAGGCCGAATCCGATGGGGTCCATGCGCGCATGGCAAGAGGCGCAGGTCGGATCCTTGCGGTGCGCTTCCATGCGCGACCGCAGCGGTAGCTCCGCCTCGCCCTCCTTGGGCTTGGGGAAGTTGTCCGCGCCGGGCGGCGGCGGCGGCGGCGCGCTCCCGAGCAGCACGTCGAGCACCCACTTGCCGCGCTTCACGAGCGACGTCCGCGTTGGTTCGCTGTTGAGGAACAGGACGCTCGCGTGGCCGATCAGCCCGCGCCGGCCGGTGTCCTTGACGTCGACCCTCTGCCAGCGGCCCTTACCCGTGAGCTTGACCCCGTAGTGGTTCGCCATTCGGCCGTCGATGATCGTCATCGTGCCATCGACGAGGTCCCAGAGATTGCGTCTCTCCGCAAGGGAGTCCCGCAGCACCCGCTGGGTCTCCCCAAGCATGGAGTCGCGCATGGACCCGTTGAAGTCGGGGAATGTCTTCTTGTCGGCGCGCTTCGAGCGAAGGGCCCCCAGCTGGAGCCACTGCTCTCCGAAGCTATCGATGAACGCCGTCGCCCTGGGGTCCTGCAGCATGCCCTCAGCGACCGCGCGCACGCCGGACGCCTTCTTCAATGCCCCGCGATCGGCCTCCGCCATCAACCCTTCGTCCGGCACCGAGTTCCAAAGGAACCCCGCCAGGCGGGTGGCGACTTCCCGCGGACGCAGCACGGTCGTGCCATCGGAGCCCTTTCGCCCACCGGACTCCTCCTTGAAGAGAAACCTCGGCGACACGAGGGCCCCGGTGACCGCGGCACGGATTCGTACTTCGATCGGATCCTTGGAGCTGGAGAGCTTGAGGAGCGCGTCCACGTCACGGCCGGAGACCTTGTCCTGGCGCCAAGCGAGACGAAGCCAATCCCCCAGCGCGGACTTCAGCCCGCGCGTGCCCTTCCCTGCGGCCTGGGCCTTGGCAAGGATCTCTTTGAGGAAGCCGCTCGGCTCAATCTTGCCCAGCGGTCCCTCCACTTCGATCCAGCGTACGGCGAGGTTTCGATCCGCCCCGTTGTCTGGGTCGTAGAAGTCGTTCAGAAAGTCCACGCCCGCGCGCACTTCGCCGCCCTCGGGCGTCTTGACTTTCCCTTCGATGATCGTCGGCGCTCCCTCGGTGCCGGGTGCGTCCATCGGCTCGCCGGGGTTTCCGTCGCCGAGCGCGAAGCGTACTCGCAAGGGCTCGTCCCCGGCCTGCCCGCCGAAGACCTCCGCCCGCATGATGTACTCGCCGCCAGATGGAATCGAAACAGGCCCGTTGACCCGCCCGTTGCTCACCTGCCACGCGGCGTCGTCGGTCACACGGCTCGCAATCATGTCGGCCGGCAGGATGCGCACCACAGGACGAACCCCGTCCAAGATCACCGGCACCGCGCGCTCGGCGATGGCCTCCGCGGCGCTGAGGTAGCGCACGAAGTCCGCTTCGCTCAGGGTCTGGGAATCGGCGACGTGGTCGAAGCCGTGCCCCACCACATCCTCGGGCAGGTAACGATCCGCTCGAAACGTCAAACCGAAGAGGTCCCGGGCAGCGTGCGTCCACTCGGCCCGCGTCAAGCGGCGTAGCGGCACCGGAGCCAGGGTGTCGTCGCGCTTCGAACCGACCTTGAGCTCAGCCTGAAGCCACTTCACGAACGCCTTGCGCTCCCGCGCGGAGGGCGCCACTTCACCGGCCGGTGGCATCTCTTCGAACTCGACGCGCTCGAGAAGCCACTCCCAGTCTTCAGGATTCCTGGCGATCGCCTCGCGGGTGACGGCGTCGAGGCGTATGTCCCCTTGCTCCACCTCCTCGCCGTGGCACCTCACACAATGGGCGTTGAGGAAGGGCAAAGCGACCTTCTCGAACGTGTCGCGGCGCCCGGGCTGTTCCGGCCCGAAGGGGGAGCCAGAAGGGGAGCCAGTAGGGGAGCCAGAAGGAGAGCCGGACGAAGACCCGAGGAGGGGACCCGGATGGGGAGCAGAAAGAAGGGATGCGGCGACGAGCCCTGCCGCGCCGCCCCCGAGCGCCCATGAATGAAGCCATGCCATGGCCTGCAATCTAACCCAAGGGGGCCCGATTCGTGCGCTTGGAGCCGCGACCTGGGGTCAAAGGCTCTCGTATGGCGTCACTTCGTCGAAGGACACTTTGACCTTCATCGATCCCATCTTCGCGACGACCTGGCGCTTCTCACGGTCGACTTTGTGCACGATCACCCGCTGGCGGTATCGCGGAAGGAAGACGAGCGAGCCCTTGCCCAGGGTCGCGATGAACGCCTCCCGGCGCTCCGTGAGGGAGGCACCGGTCAACTCGTCCTCTAGCCTCGTGAGGGTCTCCTCCATCTCCCGGCGCGATTCCTTGGGGATCTGGTCCAGGAGGGCTCGACCGCGCTCCAGGGTCCGCATGGCGTCACGCAGACGCTCCTCGATGCCTTTCTGCGCCTCGCGCTCGAGCTGTTCCGCCCTTTCCTCCAGGGCACGCTCCTTCTCGGTCACCTCGGAGAGCTTCGCCCGGGCCTTGGAGAGTTCCTCTTCCGCCCCTTTCCGGGTCGCCTCTGCGGCAACCCGCGCCGTTCGCACGTCCCCCATCAGCTCGTCCAGCTCCCCCTCGCGCCGCACGAGTCGCTCCTTCGCCACGTTGCAAACCGAGGCAGAGAGCCCGACTCGCCTGGCGATGATGAGCGCGCACGATTCCCCAGGCGTCCCCACCATGAGGCGGTACTTCGGACGAAGGGTCTCATGGTCGAACTCCGCACACGCGTTCTCAGCACGCGCGTGACGGTAGGCGAACTCCTTGAGCTTGCCGATGTGCGTTGACACGAGGGTCGGCACGCGCGTCGCCAGCAAACGCTCGAGCACGGCCGTCCCAAGGGCCCCCCCTTCGTCCGGATCGGTGCCGCCGCCGAGTTCGTCAAGGAGAACCAAAGAGTCCGGCGTGGCGTTCTCAAGGGCCGCCGTCACCCGGACGAGGTGGGAGGCGAACGTAGATAGGTTCTGACGGATCTCCTGCTCGTCGCCGATGTCCGCACAGACCCGATCGTAGAGCGGCACGGTGGTGCCATCGTCCGCGGGCACCGGCAAGCCGGCCCGCGTCATGAGGGCAAAAAGTCCCGCCGTCTTGAGCGCGAGGGTCTTGCCACCCGTGTTGGGACCGGTGATGAGGAGCATGTCAAACTCCACGCCAAGGCGCAGGTCGATGGGCACTACGGCGTCAATGTCGCCGCTTTGCACTTGGGCGATCAGGAGCGGATGCCGCGCGGCGCGCAAGAGCAGGCCATTGGATGCGCCGTCGTCCCCAGGCTGCCGGGCGGGAAGAGCGTCCACGGCCTTCGCCCAATGGGCACTCGCCATGGCCACTTCTAGCTCGCCGACCCGGAGCGCCGCGCCATCCACCAGGGACTTCTCCGCGAGGAGATCCCGGGAGAGCTCGATAAGAATGCGCTCCACTTCGCGCCGCTCGTCCGCCCGCGCTTCCGCCAGGCGGTTGCCCAATTCGATGACCTCGCGGGGTTCGATGAACACGGACTCACCGGACTGGGAGCGGTCGTGAACGAGCCCCTTGACGCGACCCGACATCTTGGCCTTGACCGCGAGGACCGGGCGCCCGGCGCGCCGGTGCACGCCGCCGTCCGAGAGGCACGCGCGCACGTCCGAGCGGGACGTGACCTCGCGGATCGCACTCTCGACGCGCCCGTTGAGCGACGTCATGGCCGCCCGCAACCGCCCGAGCTTGCCCGAGGCGGACGCCTTGACGCGCCCACGGTCGTCCACGACGCGGTCGACACGTTCCAGAAGGAAAGATGTGTCCGGCGCGGCCGCCATCAGCTTCGCGCACTCGGGGAGCTCTTCCGCCCGCGCGGCCGCCCAGCGTTTCAGCCGAATGGTCGCGTCCAGGAAGTCGCGCACGGCCGCGATCCTCTCCTCGTCGAGGCGCCCTGGGATCCCATCGGGGAATGGATCGTTCACGCCCGCGAGACCCGGCTCGTCCTCCCGGAGCATGCAATCGGTCATCTCGCGGCAGCGGCTCAAGGCCGCCCGCGCGTCGGAGTCCCCGCGCGGACCCAGCTCGCGCACGCATCGCTTCCCGAGGGAACTCGACGCATGCTCCGCCACGAGCCTGAGCACACCGTCGAACTCCAGCACGCGCGCCGCGAACCTCTCCCCGTCCCGGGCACGCTCCGCGCTGCCTCCCTCGCCTTCCTGAACCATGTTGCCCAGGAGACTATCCGCAACGGCCCGTGGCAGAAATCGTCGAAGCACAAACTAAGGGACACCGTCCCTTCTCCCGGATAGCCTTGGCTCCATGCTTGCAGCCCTTCCGATCCCCGCCTTGGCCATCGCCGCGGCGATTCACAGCTCGCCTTCAGTCCCCCAGAACACGGAGGGACCGAGAATCGTAGGGGTCCAGTCCCCTGCGCCCGATCCCGATTTGCCCGAGCTGGGGTTTGACCATGTGAACTACGGCCTGCGCATTCTCCCAGCATCCGCCGGGTGGGTCGCGGTCCCGTCGAGCGACCTGACCGCCGCGGGGTCCTTCGGGCTGGGAACGCTCGTTTCCCCGGACAATACGATCGACATCCTGGCCTGGGAGGATCCCCAGGTGGACCTCGAGAGCTACACGGAGGGTCTCGAGGCAGAGCTTGAGCTGGCCATTGGCCTGGACATGGCCTTGGCGAAGAGTGCGTCCGTGGAGGGCTGGTGTCTCGAAGCCATTGATTCGTACTTCATCCCTGGGGATCCCGACCTCGGCGACGACATGGTCATGGCCTATCGAGCGGCTCGTCGGGGCGCCTTTTTGTACATCTTCACAATGGTCGGGTACTCCGGCGCGGAGGCCACGGCTGAGCAGTTCCAGTACGCGCTGCGGAACATCGAGATCCTGGCGACGGATCCCATCGGTAGCTCCGAGCTCCCCATTCCGGACGACGCGATCGGCAACCACTGGATTCGATCCTCGGGGATCTTTGAAGACCATCTGACCGGCGTACGCGTCGTTGCGTCCCCTGACTGGCGGATCATGAGCTCCGTCGAGCTCCGTGACCGCTTCTACGACTCGGCCCTCGGGCTCACCAACGCCGACGAGACGTTCTGGGCAAGCTATACGGTCATGCCGCTGCCCCAGCTCCTCGATCCCAAGGATCCGCAGTCCGTGCGGGACTGGGCGGATTTGTCCATGAACGGCTTCCTCTCCGCGGAGACCGAGCCCACCGAGTTCACGGTCCTGGGGAAGCCCCTCATCGCCCACCACTACGAGCGCGAAGAAGAGGAGGGTTACATCCGCCAGATCGCCAGGGCCGGTTTTGAGAACTCAGGCATCGGAGTCGTGCTCGACTTCGGCTACGACGGGGAGCTTGAAGCCGCTGACATCGCCAGGCTGTTGCGCGAGTCCGTGGAGGGCTTCACGTCGATGGATGCGGCGCGATGCAAGGAGGTCGCCGCCGAGATTCAAGCGAGTGCCGCCTCCGGCTGGATCGACGACAACCGCACGCTTCGCGGGGGAACGTACCGCGACTTCCGGCGCAGCATGTCCTGGACGCCGCCAACCTCAAGATGGCAACTCGCAGGCCCCGGCAAGGCGGAGCGTTTTGGACGGAGCATCCGCGCCTTTGCCTCGGAGCTAGAGACTGGCGAACAGTTCCTCGTGCACGCATTCAGGTCCCGCTCCAAGGACATGGAACGCGCGTGGGAGCGATTCGTCGCCCGGGAGCTCGGCTCATTCACGGACGAGCTTTTCCCCGCGCCCAAGGAGGCGAAGATCGGCACCCGAGATGGCTGGATCGCGGAGGTGCCGGAGCCCACAGGGGGCACTGTCGCCACCCTGGCTATGGTGCTCCATGACGGCGTACGGTACGAGTGCATCCTCTGGGGCCCCAACGACCCCGAGGCAACCCCAGCGGTCGAAGCGGTCTTCGAGGGACTCGTGATTCCCGAAGGGCCAGAGACGAGAGCCGAGTTTGTCGATGGGGCTTACACGGACCGCCTGCTTGGCTTTCGCATGCGCGCACCATCGCCAGAATGGACCTACGAACCGGTCAAGATGTCCAGGCGCAACGCGGCCAACAAAGGCGCCTGCATTTTCATCGGCCCCAAGGCCGAGCGGGTCATGGTCACCGCCATCTACATCGACCCAGAGGACGATGAAGCGACCCCAGAGATCCTCCGGGCGTCCTACCTCGCCAACCTGATGGGAGCCACGGAGGGCATGACCAGCCGCCAGTCCGCGACGATCCTCGGCCAGAGGGCCATCGTGATCACAGGAGAGCTCGAGGGATACCCCTATCAACATGCCGTCTTCGGGCGGGGCAACATGCTCTACCAGCTGAGCTCCGGTTCCGACAAGGGGACGCCCCTCCCCATGGCGACGATCGAAAGCCTGCTGGAGTTCCTGCCCTAGGGACCACCAACCCGCCTGTCGCACTCCGGAAGCGTTTCGCTAGCGGCCGCAGACCTTTTCGCATCGGCACGGTTTCGGAAGCGAGGTGCCTGGCCGTGGCGTGAGTCGGCTTCGCCGACCGGACCAAGGAAGGAAGAGTGGGCGGAGAGTTGGGAGCCCTGGCGCCTATTGGGAGGCGCAGAGGGCTGCGAGGCGGAGGGCTTCGGTCAGACCACGCACTGGGGAGGGAGAGGCA
>CAJXRJ010000187.1 GCA_913058555.1 uncultured bacterium | reverse complement strand
AGATCATGCCTAGTCTCGTGGGCTCGGAGATGTGTATAAGAGACAGGTCAAGAAGTGGCGGTACAAGCAAGGCACCAAGGATGGCAAGCCCGTGAGCTACCGAATTCGCCGCCGCCTCCGTTTCCCAAAGCAGTAAGAGCCAAGCCAGCGGCTCGACGGGCCGCGGAACCACAGACGTTTCTATGTCGATCCAATACACACACACACCGCGACGGTTCGCGCCCACCGCGCTTCTGCTGTCGGGGTCCCTCTTTGGCACCGCCCTTAGTGGCTGCGCCCAGGGACCACCTCCCCAGCCCGAACCCCTCGAGAGCAGCCGGCGGGCGCTGCCGTCCGCGTTCGAGAAGGGCGCCAACGCGAGGCTCGAATCGCACCTCAACGGAGAGCCCGCCGAGCACGACGAGGCGATGCCCGCTGCTTCCGCAGGCTCTGGCCACGGCGCGCCGACCCCGATCGACGCGGCGATGGGGGGGGATGACGCGGCAGAGAGAGCCGCCGAGGCCATTGTTGCGAGGGCGCGGACGGTGGCGGACGCGGGGGCCAGCGAAGGTCCAAGCGCTGCCAATGGGGACTCCTACTTTCGAACCCAGGAGTTCCAGCGGGACTTCGCGCGCAGCTTCCTCTCCAAGAGCGAAGTGGAGCCCGACGTGGACCCCGATGACGTCGAACAGCTCCAGGGCATCATCGAGCTCATCCTCGAAGACGACGGCGAGAATGGCAAGAAAGCACGCGCCCTGAAGAAGCTGGAGCGTGCGAACAGCAAGAATCCCGGTCCCCAGTTCGACTTCCTCATCGGGCAGCTTCACTACGAGGCGGCGAGCCAGCTTGCCGCCGGAGTGGATGCCGTGACAGACGCGGAGGGCAAGGTCTTGGCCGAGGCGATCCCAGGGGATCCCGAGGCCGCGCGGGTCGCCTTTGGTGACTCACTCACCGCCTTCGACAAGGCGATCGATCGGTTCCCTGCGTTCCTTCGGGCCTGGGAAAAGAAGGCGCTCCTGCACTTCCGACTCGCAGCCGAGGAGCCTGGTCAGTTCGCGATGGCGAGCGAGGCCTTCCGTGAGGTGCTGCGGCTCGGCCAGGTGGACGAGAACACCTACGGGTTCCTTGGCATCTCGCTCATGAACCAAGAGCTGTACCTGAAGGCTGAAACAGCGTTCCGGAACGCGTTGATGCTTAGCAGCCCCGAGGACGAGACGAAGTGGCGCCTTGGACTCGCCAACGCGCTCTTCCGCCAGAACCGCTACGCGGACGCTTCTGCCCTGACCCAGACGCTGATCAACGCCGACTCGAGCAACGCCGGCTACTGGATGCTCCAGGGCAACGCCTTCCTGGGGATGAACGAGATCGATCGCGCCGCCGAGAACTTCCGTATCGCCGATCAGCTTGGGGGATCGACGTTCGGTTCCCTGAACTTGCTCGCGGACATCTACACGAACGAGGGCCTCGCGGATCTCGCGGTCGATAGCTACCTGAAGGCACTCACCAAAGGCGACGCCAACCCGAGCCGGGGCCTCAGGGGCGCCCGTCTCCTGGTGCGCAACGGCGATCTGAAATCGGTCAAGCGATTGCTCTCGGGGCTTCAAGGGCATTTTGGTGCGGGCCTTGGGGACGCGCAGCTTGCGGAGCTCCGCAAGCTCCAGTCCCAGGTGGCGGTCCGTGAGGGCGACGGTGAGACGGAGATCGCGCTTCTCCGTCAGATCATCGCGGACGATCCGATGGACGGCGACGCCATGATTCTCCTTGGCGAGGCCCTGAGCCGCGCAACGGAAGGGGAGGCGACTGGCGAGCGTGTTGCCGAAGCGATCCAGCTTTTCGAGACAGCGTCGGCCATCGAAGAGTTCGAGGCGAAGGGCAAGCTCAAGCACGCCCAGCTGCTCGTCCGCCAGAAGGACTACGTCGCAGCCATTCCGCTGCTGAAGTCCTCGCTCCAGATCGAAGACAAGGAGTCAGTACGCAACTTCCTCGGGGGCGTCGAGAAGGCTGCCCAGCGCGCGAAGCGCTGATTCGCTGGCCTGCGTTTGGCCCAAGGAAGCCGCCCCCCGAGCTATGGCTACGGGGGGCGGCTTTCTGTCTTGGGGGAGCTGTAGGTACTCGTTCAGGAAGTTCTCGGGAGGCGTCTCAATCGAGACGCAGAAAGGCTGTTGTCTTTCCATCAGCGGCATGTGAGTAGGAGGTCAAGGTCCCCGTGTCAGTGGGCATGAAAGCGACCATTAGGGGCCGCAGGGGAGGGTTAGGAGCGTATTGAGACTGGCGCCGAGCGGGGACAACGAACGGTTACCGCGGCCTTGAGCGCGCCTTGATGTTCGACGCGGTCCGGCGCCCTACTCTTCTCGCGAAGTCCGAGGGGCGCGAAAGGTCAAAGGGCCGAACGCGCTGCAGTTCAGATTCCTTATCCACATCAAATCACTTCCGTGAAAAGTCTCTTCACCACCTCTCTCCGCGGTCTCGCGTTCGGCGCTGTCTCCGCCAGCCTTGCCAGCGCCGCCGACGTCGACATCGCGACCAACATCGTCTCCTCTACCACTTGGACGGCGGACAACGTCTACAACCTCCAGGGACAGATCTACGTCCTGCCCGGCGCCACGCTCACGATCGAGCCCGGCACGGTGATCGCTAGCGAGGCGGGCGGCAGCCTCGCCGTTTCCCGCGGCGCGCAGATCTTCGCGAACGGAGAATCCGGCGCGCCGATCATCTTCACCTCCGACGACGACCGCGCCACCTGGATCGGCAACGACCCTACCACCGGCACCTGGCGCGCCAGCGCGAACGAGTGGGGCAACCTGACGCTCATGGGCGCGGGGTACATTTCGGAAAACGGCATCCCGTCGAACTCCGCCACCCCGAGCGCTTCGAACTTCGCCGACATGGAGGGCCTGACGCCCCCGGCCGGCAGCACCATTGGCCAGTACGGTGGCGGGGATGACGACGACGATAGCGGCGTACTCAGCTACGTGTCCTTCCGCTACGGCGGCCGCGTGGTGGGTCTCAACAACGAGCTCAACGGTCTCTCGCTGGGGGGCATCGGTCGCGGCACCGACATCCACCACGTCGAGATCATGAACAACGTCGACGACGGCATCGAGATCTGGGGCGGCACGGTCAACCTCAAGTACTTCAGCATCTGGAACGTCGGCGACGACAGCCTCGACATCGACCAGGGCTGGCGCGGTAAGGCCCAGTTCGGCCTGATCGTCCAGGGCTACAGCTTGAACGCTCCCCAGGGCTCGGGGGTCGGCGACAACGCCATCGAGTTGGACGGGGCCGAAGACTCCTTTTGGCAGCCCGTTACCACCGCGACGATCTACAACATGACCGTCATCGGACAGCCGCTTTCCGGCGACGGCCTCACCGCATGGCGGGACGGCGCCCGGGTGCAGTTCCGCAACTCGATCTTCATGGACGGCGGCGAGCGAGTGGTTCGCGCCGACGGCGATGATGGGGACGGGTCCTCCGGCTACGGCGCCATGGGCACCCTGTCCTTCGCGGACGTTTGGAACACTCCCTACACGTCGACTTCGACGGTGAACGCCCCGGGGAGCCCCGCCGCGTTCTACCGCGCGCAATCCTCGGGCAACCTGACCGAGATCGTTGGCAGCGTCTTCTATCGCAACCTGAGCGGCAGCGCCTACACCGAGGCCAACGCCCGCGGCGTCTTCGCCCCGGCCAACGACAACGTCCTGATCTCCAGCACCAGCCCGGCAGCCGCGCCGATCATGGGCATCACCCGCTCCGCTCCGGTGACCCTCAACGGCAACCTCCAGCAGCTTCAGGTGGTCGGGCTTGACCCCAAGCCGACGAACCAGGCTCTGAACGCGGTGGCGCTTGCGCCGAACGATGGCTTCTTCAGCCGCGCCAACTACCGCGGTGCCTTCTCGCCGAACACCGAGAACAACTGGCTCTGCGGCTGGACCGCTTCGGATGCCTTTGGCTTCACCGGTGGCAACTGTGTTGGCTCGGAGTTCTGCGAGTCGAACCCAAACACCACCGGTGTCCGGGGCCAGATTGCGGCCTACGGCAGCGCTTCCGCCGCCGCCAACAACTTGACCCTGCAGGCCTTTGACCTTCCCCCGAACCAGTTCGGGATCTTCTTCACCTCCGCGACCTCCGGCAACGGAACGATCGGCAACGGTGTCCTCTGTGTGTCCGGTGCCATCGGCCGCTACAACACGATCCTCAACTCCGGCACGACCGGCGTGATGAGCCTGCCCCTGAACCTGAACGTGATCCCCCAGGGCAACGGTTCGGTCATGGCCATGGCGGGCCAGACGCGTTACTTCCAGCTCTGGCACCGTGAGGGCGCCGGCGCCGGCTCCAACGCGTCGAACGGCCTCGCCATCACCTTCGAGTGATCGCGGCTCGGGTCGCCCATGGGGAGGGGACGCACTCTTCTCCGCGACTCGGGAAACAGCTATGGCCCGCCGCCCTTTTGGGCGGCGGGCCGCGTCCGAATCTCCACTTGACCTTTCCGCGCGTCCATCTCGGCACGTTCCGCTTGAGCGAGCCACCCCAACGCAACCGAGCCATGAAGCCCATGCATCCGATCGCTATCGCGTACCTGCTGCTCGCAACCGCCGCACCATCGGTGGCGGGGAGCCTGTCTACTCCAATCGTCCAGGACGACCATCGGGCCGCCCAAGTGAATACGGAGGACCCCGTGGGGTGGCTCTTGAGTACAGCGTCGGAGGCGGCGGCCCTGATGCCACTCAAGCCCCACGTCAAAACTCGCTCTCGGCTACAGGTCGCGGTGGTGGAGTCGGCCCTGGCCGTGGGCCGCGGGGAGTTTGCATCGGCGCAGGTCCCTGGGATCGCGAACTGGCGCCGCGGTTTGGCCCAGGCAAAGATCGCTGTGCACTACGCCGAGGCGGGGAACCGCGAAAAGGCGGAGGCGGCGCTCGCCGAGGCCCAGGAGATCGAAAAGGGCATCACCGACGAGTTCGACCAAGGTTGGCGCCGGGACAGGGTACGCGTCACGATGGCCCGCGTGTTCGCGCTCCTGGGCGACACCAAGACCGCCGCTGCGATTCAGCTGCAGGCCGTGCCTGGCGAGGCCGGACGCCTCGCCACGCTCTCGACGCATGCGATCCAGGAAGAGCATCTCGATCAGCAGATCGCCACCCTCGGTGAGATCGCCGAGAATGGTGAGATGGAGCAGGTCAAATACGCGCTCCTCTCGGTCGCTGAGCTCTATGGTCGCTTCTACGACTCCGCGGAGCGCCGGGCCTCCCTCGAAGCGCTCATCCGCGACAAGTGGAAGGCCATGCCCCTCGAGCCGCGGATCGAGGTCCTCGAATCCCTGGCGGCCTACGATGTGGCCCACAACAACCTCGATCACGCGCGCGCCATTGCGGACGAAGTGACCGTCATCGTGACCGGCAACCGCTGGAATATGGAGCAGAGCGTCGCGATGCACGGCCGCGCCGCGGATCTCCTGGCCCTCAGCGATCAGGCCGACAAAGCCCATGCGTTGCTCTCCGAGGCGATGACCCTCTACGGGAAGCTGGAGCCCAAGATCGTGAGTATCTACCGGGGCCAGGCCCTGCGGCCCATCGCCGAGTCCTACGTGAAGCTCGGCGCAGAGGACGCCGCGGTGGCGATCTACCAACGCGCCCTGACGGAAGCCCTCGTGAACCCCAACTCCCGCCCCCGCGCCGAAGACCTCGTCGCCACCTGCGCCTCGATCGTCGAATCCGGCCTCACCCCGCCCAGGTCGCTCCTGCGCTCGGTGGCCCAGGTCCGCCAAAACCTCGGCGCGCCCTGGTAGGGGGATCGGGCCCGGGCCCCCCCAATGGGCGTCATGGGGCCCTGCCTGACTCCCCGTGATGGCGGTCTCCAAGGGCCGCACGGAGTCGTTGGTTTGGAGCGGATAGTGGATTATTCTGGGTTTCCGCGACGGATGCCGATGGGGGCTCCGCCCGGCCAGTGTGGGGGACCACCCCACCGTGATGCTGCTTACCTTGCCCCACACCTACCTAGACAGCGTTGCGTTGGGCGAGGCCTTGGAACGCGCCGGGTGGAGATTCCGTGGGGCCGGCCACGGCACCACGGTCAGGGTTGTCGCGGGCTACCTGGGTACTCCCGTCCTCCGAATGGCCCCGTCGAGGAGCTGCCCATGAACTCAGACGACACCACGGTCGTCGCTGGGCTGGTGGCCCGCGCGCTGGAGCTTGCCGACGGCGGCGCCACAGACATCCCCTACGACGAGATCTGTGCGGAGCACCCGCACCTGCGAGAGGACGTCAAGGAGGCCGTGGGGCTGGCGATGGCCCTGCCCGAACTGCACGCCCAGGGGGATGTGGATCGGTTCGCGTCGACCATTTTCGCGGGACGCTACCGGCTCCGAGAGCGGCTTGGGTCGGGGGCCATGGGGGTCGTCTACTCCGCCATTGACCTCGATCTGGGTCGGCCGCTCGCCATCAAGGTGATGCAGTCGACCCTCCTCGAGCAGCGCACTGCCCTGGCGCGCTTCGAGCGCGAGGCGACCGCCCTGGCTGCCGTGCAGCACCCAAGTGTCGTCACCATCTACGACCGTGGCGTCACCCCGGATGGCACCTCGTTCCTCGCGATGGAGCTCGTCCAAGGGGTGCCCTGCTCCAGAATCCTCGAGCTGGCCCGCGAACGGCACGCGGACGACGACGGCACGGCGTGGCTCCTGGAGGACTGCGGCCTCGAAAGCGTGGACGAGCCTAGCTTCCTGCGCCAGGTGATGCGCTGGGCCGCCGACGTGGCCAGCGGTCTCGCCCAGGCCCACGCGGCCGGCGTCGTGCACCGGGACGTGAAGCCCTCGAACATCATCGTGCGCCCGAACGGGAAGGCGGTGCTGCTCGATTTCGGTATCGCCTCCAGGGATGAGCAGGAGTCCCTCACCCAGACGGGGGCCGCGGTCGGGACACCCGCCTATATGGCCCCGGAGGCATTGACCGGATCCAACGAGGCGCGCCCCAGCCAAGACGCCTATGGGCTCGCGGCGACCCTCTACCACATGCTGACCCTTGAGGCGCCCTACACGGGGCCGCCCCACGAAGTCCTAGCGGCCATCGCCGTCCGCGAACCCGTTCCCGCGGCGAAGCTGCGGCCCGGCATTCCGCGCGATGCACAGGCCATCCTCGATCACGGTTTGGCCCGCGACCCAGGCTCGCGGTACTCGTCCATGCTGGATATGGAAAGCGACCTGCGCGCGCTCCTTGCCTACCGCCCCGTGGGCGTGCGGCCCACGACAGCCCTGACGCGCCTTTGGCGCCAGGCCCGGCGGTCGAAGGTGGCGCTGGGGGCGGTCATCGCGACCGTCATCATCTTTGCGGTCCTCGGGGCCCGTGAAGTGCATGCGGCGGATCTCCATCGGAGGGGGCTGCTCTTCGACGAGGCTTGGCCCGCGATCACCGCGAACCTCGGCATCGTCAGGCCGGAGAACCGCATCGCCCCAGAGGGGGAAGCGCGCAAGAGGCTGCGGGCAGCCCTCGATCAGCTCGTCGATTCGGAGAGGGATCCCCTTGTGGCCCACACGCTTCGGGCCACCTTCCGCTTGGACCACGGCGACCAGGTCAGCGCCCTGGAGGACATGCGTGCGGTGGCTGCCCACGAGGGGACGGCGTACGCCCGCGCCCTGGCCGATCGGTACGGGGCGCTCCCCCCTGGCACGTTCGGCGTCATGGGGCTCGACCTCGCGAACATGCCCGCCCCAGAGAGTGCCGGCGACACCTACCTTGCGGGGTTCCACGCTATCCGCCAGAGGGACATCGTGGAGGGCGGCCGGCTCTTCGCCGACGAGCGACTCTTGGACAACCGGCATGTGCAAGAGATCCGGATCCTCATCGATGTGGAGTCCATGCGGGTGCTTCGCCGCCGAGGCGACATCAAGGCGCTCCTTGAGGCGGGGGACTTGGTCCTTGCCCGGGCCCAGGAGGTTTCGTCGATGGGCCGCTACCCCGGCGCCACGGTGGGGCACGCCCTCTGTTCGGCCTACTTGAGTCTGGGCATGTATCGCCGTTCCCTGGAGGAGGCCGAGCGCGTTCTCGCGCGGTCCCCGTGGTCCCAGGTCTCGCTGCAGAATGCGGCCAAGGCGTCCTTTCACTCCGGCCAGTGGGAGCGCGGCCTCGAGCTCTGCGACCGCGCGCTGCGGGTGACGCCGGCGTACACGCCGCTCCTTCAAATCCGAACCAAACTCCTCTCGGAGGCGGGGCGCTTTCAGGAGGCGCGCGCCACGGCCCGGAGCATGGAGTACGAAGAGCCCCCGAGCCAAGCCGAGGTGTTTCGATTGGTTCTGCTGGTAGGCGTGGACCTTGAAGAGCTCAAGGCGACGGCCACGGTGGATCCGGATCGGGCCCTTGAGGTGGCGCGCGAGGCAGAGTCGCGCCTCGACCGACTGACCAAGCCCGCGAATGCGAGCTTTCGCGACGCGGCTCGGGCCCGGGTGCGGGCCTACATCACCGGAGATTCGGAGCAGCTCGCGGAGGCTTTTCTCCTGGAGCTGAACAGGGACCCTACATCGCTACCAGCTCTCGGGGGCCTCGTGGATCAGCTCCCGTCCGAGGCCAGCCCGGAGCTGTGGGCTGCGATCGCGACTTACCTGGAGCGACTCCACCAGCAGCTTTCGCTCCCCACCGAGATCAGCACGCGCTGACGACTCGGTTCACCGTCGCTCACTCCAGGACTTCCAGGGCTGCTGCCCTCCAGGTCCTTTGCTTACGCCGAACAAGACGGGGCCTGGCGGCGACGTAGTGTCTGGATGATGACCCTACTTCACTGCCGTTTGCGTCCTTTCCTTCCCGCTCTGCTCACGCTCGGGGCGTGCGCTTCTCCGGCCCCGCGGATCCCTCAGGACGTCGTCGCGGAGGTGCGAGCGATGGCCGCCGAGGATCAGCGCATGGAATTCCTCGTCGTCAACAGGGATCCAGCGATCGAGGCGCCTGGCTTCTTCGAGGAGAAGCACGCTCAGCAGCTGGAGCGGGCCCAACGCTGCCGTGAAATCTTTGACCAGTACGGGCTCCCATCGCCGGATCGAGTGGGCGCGGAGGCGGCGAGCGACTTCTGGGTCTTGGTCCAGCACGCGGACGGGGACGTTGAGCTGCAGCTGGACGTACTCGCGGCGATCGAGTCGGATGCCAGTGGGGGGTACGACCCTTCCGAGTCTGCGTACCTCGTGGATCGCGTGCGGGTCAACACGGGGAGGCCCCAGGTGTATGGCACCCAGATGGATTTCGACAATAGAACGGCCCGTGCGTTCCCGAAGCCGATCGAGGCCCCAGCGAAGGTCGACGAGCGTCGCGCTGATGCGGGGCTTGAGTCACTTGTGTCTTACGTCAATGGAGTTTGTGAGTCGCACTTCCACATGAACGAGGCGAGCTATCGGGAGAAGGGCGTAACGAAGGCCTACGTCTACGCCGAGGGCTTCCTGGACTGGTAAGCGGTGAAGGTCCGGCTTGCCGCGGAAAGGCGGAGCCATGACCCGACGGCGGCTGGACCAGCGGAAAGGGAGCGGCGATCCGGCCTTGGGTGGGCCTGGTAAGGTGGCGGGCCGGGCCCATGGCTCGCTCGACCCCTGGTTCGCTCTCACCTATGCCCGAAATTCCTCTCCGCTCTCCTTTCGCGCCGGTCACGGGGTGGGTCGCTCGCCTGCTTCTGATCGCCGGGCTCGCGTGCGCATGCCTGGGCCGTCCGCTCCTTGCTCAGACGGCGGGCGTCTTGGATGGCATGACGGTCCAGGCGGACGGTTCGCTCGTATCGCTTGGGCTCGGGGACCTTCCGATCCTCTTGACCGCTCCCCACGGCGGACGCCAGGCGATTCCGGGCGTGCCCACGCGCACGGGGACCGGCAAGAAGTCCCACAGCAACCTGACCGACACCAATACGGCTCGGTTGACGGAAGCCATCGCGGCAGCCATCGAGGCGGAGACCGGCAAGCGGCCCTTCACCGTGATCGCCCGCTTCCACCGCAAGTACGTCGATGCGAACCGCTCGCCTGCCAATGCCTTCGAGCACGGGAAAGCGGAGGCGCACTACGTCGGGTACCACCAGGCGATAGGGGACGCGCGCCAGGAGGTGATCCGCCGCTGGGGCGGGGGGATCTTGATCGACATTCATGGCCAAAGCGCCAGCCTCGATGTGATTTTCCGTGGCACGGCGAAGGGCTCCAGCATGGCGCACCTCGTCGAGAAGTTCGGCGAAGAGGCGCTGATCGGAAAGACGAGTCTCTTCGGCCAGCTCGCGGCCCAGGGCTTCCAGGTCATGCCGCCCGTGGACTCCCACGCGGGCGAAGACTCCCGCTACGGCGGAGGCTTCACGACCCGCGCCTACGGCAGCCGCTCCGGCGGCGTGATGGATGCGATCCAGCTCGAGCTGGGGAAGAACCTGCGACTATCCAAGGCCCTTCCCAAGACGGCGGAAGGAGTAGCCCGTGCCGTCCTGGCGTTCTCCGCTGCGTACCTTCCCAAGGAAGAGCGCAAGATCACTGTCGGGGTCTACCGCGACGTGGGCGCGGGCTCAAGCGTCAAACATGTGCTCCGGGCTCTCGGTACCTTCGACGATGTCACCGCAAGGGAAGTCACGGCCGCGCAGATTCGCTCGGGTGGTTTGAAGGGGCTCGACGTTCTGCTTCAACCGGGCGGCAGCGGGGGAAAGCAAGGAAGGCACCTCGGGGAGGAAGGCCGTCAGGCCATTCGCGACTTCGTGACCGAAGGTGGCGGCTATGTGGGCATTTGCGCCGGGGCGTACCTCGCCTCGGCCGACTATCCATGGTCGCTGCACATCCTGGACGCCAAGGTCATCGACAGGAAGCACTGGGCCCGTGGCAAGGGGACGGTCCGCATGCAGCTGACGCCCAAGGGGCAGCGCGTCTTGAAATCTGCCGCTTCGACCATCGACATCCACTATGGCCAAGGCCCTCTGCTTGGCCCGTTAGGCAAGGACGAGATTCCCGACTACGAGGTCCTCGCGGCCTTCGGCACGGAGATCGCGAAGAAGGGCGCCCCCAAGGGGGTGATGGTGGGCACGAC
>CAJXRJ010000186.1 GCA_913058555.1 uncultured bacterium | reverse complement strand
AAACGGCACGCTGATGCTGGAGTGCCGTTTTGGCCTGCCGCCGCCTCGGCAGGGACGTCGCCGTAGGTCAGCACGTCGCCGCCACCGTCAACGGGGCGCAGGCGTGCTCCAAGGGATTCGTGCAGTTCGCGCAGGGGGGAAGTATTCACGGTCCAGGTCGTTGGGGCTCTATGGGGTCGAATTGTGGGGGCGGCCTCCCAGGCCCCGGATGGTAGGCCAGACCGCGGCGGGCACAATATCCATTGCCGGGTCCATGCCCAGCCCCCTCCTGGGCCACTCGCGGTGACGGGCCTCCCCCGACTTGGGTTGCGGCGCAGAACGGGTCAATTCGCCCAGCGTCGACCCAATTCGACGAAGGCTTCGGGGCGTGGGTTGACAAGGGTTCGTGGGGCTCGGGACCATGGCGCCCTCTCCATGGCGAATCTCACCCCACGACTCGGCGCTCTCGCATTCTTCGGCTCCCTCGCGGGCTGCGGATACGAACCCGAGATCCCTGTCTTTGCTTCCACGGTGAGCGCCGACACGCGCCCGGCCCTCGTAGAAGCAGAGGTCGCAGACCCCGATCTGGCCGCTGCGCGCATCGGAGGCGCACTGGGTCTTTACTTCGGCACCCCCTCCGCGCCCGGCTTCCATTTGACGCCGGAGTGGATCGAGGAAGAGCGGGACCCCGCGGACGCGTGGTGGGAGCTCTCGGATGCCGCCGTGGACGCCGTGAGGGAAGGCAACGGCGTTCGCTTTGGGGCGCAGCTGGGGGCGATCGAGCGTGCCGCTGAAGGCGCTCCGCTCGCGGTTCCCAGGCCCTTGCGCGGGGGCGAGTCTTGGGCTCGCTGGCAGGGGGGATTCGCGGCCCTGATCGCGGGCGAGGCCGCGCTGACTGACCTGCATCCTGATTCGCCATCCCTCGAGGAGGAGAGCGAGGACGACCCCGCCTTCACCTGGGGCGAAGAGGCCGTGCGGTTCTGGGAGTCCTACTACCCGACCCTCACGGAGTCCGCCGAGCTCTATCGGGTCCGGTGCCTGACATGCCACGGGTCTCTGGGCGCCGGGGACGGGCCGACAGGGCTGTACCTCGACCCACGCCCCCGTGACCTTCGGGACGGGATCTTCAAATGGGTCGACGTGGAGGCGAATCGAAGGCCCCGGCGCGATGACCTGATCCAAGTGCTTGAGCGGGGTGTGCGCGGCAGCGCCATGCCGTCTTTCCGGCGCTACTCGCGGGCCGAACTTGAGGGGCTTGTGGACTGGGTGCGTTACCTCGCGGTACGCGGCGAGACCGAGCAGCTTGCCGTCTACTTCGCCGGCCAGGATGGCGCGGTGGATCCGGAGCGCATCGAGACCGCCTACAAGACGGTTTGGGGGCGCTGGGATGCGGCCGCGGATCAGGTCGGTGCAGTTCCAGAGGACGTGCCTCGCCCCGTGGACGTCACGCCCGCCATGATCGCCCGGGGCGCGGAGCAATTCCGCGGTGCCCTGGCCAACTGCGCGAGCTGTCACGGAGATGGGGGGGAGGGCAACGGCGACGCCATTTGGGAGATCGCCGACGACGGCACGCGCTCCCGTCGCCTGGACCGCTGGGGCCACCCGAGCCAGCCACGCAATCTGACCGCCGGCGTCTTCTTCGGTGGCGACCGACCCCGGGACCTCTACCGCCGGATCAAGTACGGCATCGGCGGGACGATCATGCCCGCGGCCGACGACTCTCTCACTGACGCTGATATCTGGAGCCTCGTCTACTTCGTCCTTTCGCTGTCCGAGTCAGGCGGGGAGCCGCGATGATGAGATGGATTGTTGCGCTGATGACCCTGGCCCTTGGGGCCGCGGTGATCGTCACGTTTGTGAATCCCGAATTCACGTTGGCCGGGGCGGGCCAGGACTGGTTCCCGACGGAAGTCGGGCGTGGAGCTGAGGTCGTTGATGACCTGTACGACACCACCAATTGGATCGCGGTGGCGCTCTTGGTGCTCACCTTTGTGCTGCTCAGCTGGACCGTTTGGCGCGGCGCTGGGCGCCGGGATGGGGAGGGCTCCGACCGCCACGGCAGCGGAGGTCTCGAAGTGCTTTGGACCGCCGTGCCAGCGGTCCTGATCGCCTACCTCACGTGGATTCAGATTGGCGCCCGGGATGAGATCTCCGCCGCTACTGCGGGCGACTCGCCGCTGGTGATCGACGTCGAGGGAGCGCAGTTTGACTGGCGCTTCCGCTACGCCGGCGCGGATGGAGTGCTGGGGAATCTGGACGACATCACTGAGGTGGTCGAGATGGCGGTTCCGATCGGGCGCAACGTCGAACTGCGAATGCACAGCGTCGACGTGATCCACAGCTTCTATGTGCCGGACCTGCGCCTCAAGCGAGACGTGGTGCCCGGCACGGTGACGCCACTGCGGTTCCAAATCGACCCCGAGGACTACGCCGCGGCGGGATCGCCCGCCACCCTCGAGCTGCGCTGCGCGGAACTCTGCGGTTGGGGCCACTACGCCATGGTGGGGCGGCTGCGTCCGATGGAGCCGGCTGCGTTTGACGCTTGGCTCATTGCACGGGGTGAAGACAAGTTCTCGAACCGCGCCGCTGGCGCGCCGGAAGAGCCAGAATCTGACGGCGAATTTGAGGACGAGGAAGAAGACTAATGGGAGCCCTACGCGCCGCATTCTCACGGGAAACCGAAGTTCACGCCGTTCCCGTCCATGAGCCCCGCGGCCTCATCGGCCGCTACGTGTTCTCCACCGACCACAAGGTCATCGGGATCCAGTTCTTCTTGCTCGGGCTCGTGATGCTCGGCTTCGGCGGGCTGCTTGCGCTCTTGATGCGCTACCAGCTCGCGTGGCCGTTCACGAAGGTCCCGATCGTCGGGGAGTGGCTGTTCCCCGGGACAGGCGGGGCCATGACGCCGGAGATCTACACGGCGCTCTTCACGTTGCACGGCACGGTGATGGTGTTCTTCGTCGTGATCCCGCTGCTCACCGGGGCGTTTGGGAACTACCTGATCCCGATGATGATTGGGGCGCCTGACATGGCGTTCCCGCGCATGAACGCACTGGCGTTTTGGCTCCTGATCCCCGGTGTCGCTTGCTTGATCATGAGCATGACGACTCCTGGGGGCGGCTCGGGAGCCGGCTGGACGGCCTACCCGCCGCTGACGACGGTGGGGGACTTTGCTCCGGGCAGCCTCTCCGGGCAGTCATGGTGGCTCATGGCGGTGACCTTCGCCGGGGTGTCGAGCCTTCTGGGCGCGCTCAACTATGTGGTCACGATCGTGAAGATGCGCGCGCCGGGGCTGACGGCGATGCGCCTTCCGCTGACGGTCTGGGGCCTCTGCATCGCCGCCATCTTGCAGCTGCTGGCCCTGCCAGTCCTGACCTCGGGAACGGCGCTCCTCGCCGTGGATCGCATCTTCGATGCGTCCCTCTTCACGCCGGGCAACGCGTCGGACGGAATCGGCGGCCAGCCGCTTCTGTGGCAGCACCTTTTCTGGTTCTACAGCCACCCTGCGGTCTACGTGATGGTCTTGCCGGCCATGGGCATGGTCAGCGACATCTTGAGCGTTCACTCGAGAAAGCCCGTCTTCGGCTACCGGCCCATGGTCTTTGCGATGATGGCCATCGCGGGCCTTGGGTTCCTGGTCTGGGGGCACCACATGTTCACATCGGGCATGGACCCCCGGCTTGAGATGGCCTTCCTGGCGTCGACCATGTTCATCGCGGTGCCCTCGGGCGTGAAGACCTTCAACTGGCTCGGGACCCTCTGGGGCGCACGCATCCGGCTGACCACGGCCAACCTTTTCGCCATTGGCTTCGTTGCGCAATTCGTGATCGGCGGGCTGTCCGGGCTTTGGCTGGCGTCCACGCCCATCGATAGCTACATGCATGACACCTATACGGTGGTCGCGCACTTCCACTACATCGTCTTCGGGGCCTCGCTGTTCGCTCTCTTCGGCGGCCTCTACCACTGGTGGCCGAAGATGACCGGGCGGCGCATGCACGAGGGGCTCGGAAGGATCCACTTCGTGGGCACCTTCGTGGGGACCAACGCCGTGTTCCTGATGATGCATCAGCTCGGGCTACGGGGCATGATCCGCCGCACGGCCGATCCCCTCATCCAGGACGCGGTGGCGGCTCTCCAGCCCCTCAATGTGTTCATCACGTGGTCCGCGGTGGCCCTGGTGGCGGTCCAAGGGGTCTTCCTTCTCAACCTGGTCTACGGACTCTTTTTGGCACGCAGGGGCGAGGAAAACCCGTGGCGGGCGGCCACCCTCGAATGGGAGAGCGCATCGCCCCCGCCGGCCGGCAACTTCCGCCGGGTCCTGAGGGTGGAGCGGGGTCCCTACGAGTATTCTGTTCGCCCCGAAAACGAGGTGGACTACCTGCCCCAGGCGGCGCCGATGGAGGCCCCCTAGGCTTGTCGTCGCAGCCCGTTTCTTCTGGGGATTCTGCGGTCCCGGGCGCCCTGCCGGGGACCTAAGAGCCTCCCCCTGCGGGGCCCCGATCGAAGGGCCTCCGCCCCTTTCGGGACGCAGGACCCAAAGCCATGGTTTCCACCACTACCGCCGACTCGATCGCCACTGAAGGACCCGCTGCCCAGGCAGCGATCACTGGGGCTCCGACGAAGCCGTCCGTCGCTGTGCCGCCCGTCCGAGTCGGGCTCCGGAACGGCCTCTTGGCGTTCTTTGCCCTGATGGCGGTCGCCTCCGGCCTCCGCGACTGGCAGTACCTCCTGATCATGCCGATCCCCCTTGGCGTGCTCTGGCTTTCGCCCCGCGGTGCAAGTCGCACCCTGCTCGCGTTTGTCGCGGTCCTCGTCGTCGTCGGCGGGGGAGTGACGACCTACCGAGCCGGAATGGAGGTCCCCGATTGGCCGGCGACC
Source organism: uncultured bacterium (assembly GCA_913058555.1). Taxonomy (GTDB): domain Bacteria; phylum Planctomycetota; class UBA1135; order UBA1135; genus Saltatorellus. The sequence continues at coordinate 6,164 of CAJXRJ010000186.1, read as the reverse complement.
TTCCAGGAGAACATGTGGACGTTCTCGCTGCGCGAGATGCTCGATCGTGGCTGGGGCGTGACCCTCGAACACTCCCACCGCTTTGTGGCCTCCGCCCTCGGCCTGGTGGCGATCTCGGTCCTCCTGACCTGTTTCATCCACCGTGCGCGCCTGACGCTGACCCTCCTGAGCGGCGCCACCCTCTTGGCGATCATCGCCCAGGGCATCATCGGAGGGACGCGGGTCCTTGAGGTGAGTCAGAATCTGGCCTTCCTGCACGGCGCGTTGGCCCAGGGCGTCGTGGCGCTCATCGCGGTCCTCACGGTGGCGGCGAGCCGTACATGGGAGGGCAGCAAGAGCACCGCGTCCAAGTACGCCGGAGGAGCGGCGTTCCTCGGGACGTTCACGGCGGGCCTCGTCTACCTTCAGATCGCTCTAGGGGCCTGGGTCCGCCACCAAGGCCAGACCATCGCCCTCTTGGTCCACATCACCCTTGCTTTGGCCGTTGTGGCCATGGTGCTCGTCTTTGCGAAGCAGCTCGCGGTGGCGGCGGAAGAAGGCAAGGAGCTCGGCGTTGACCGGAGAGTCCTGGCGCGCATCCAGCGCTGGCTGATCGGCTCGCTTGTCACCCAATTCGTCCTCGGCATCCTGGCGACCGTGGGCATCTACTTCTTCTCCGGTGGCATGTACATCGAAGAGGCCATGGCGGCTGAGGTCTCGGTGGGGGAAGCGATCTTCGCCACGGCCCACGTCTTCGTGGGCGCGGTGCTCTTCTCCACGACCGTCATCGGCGCGGTCTACGCCCGGCACGTCCTCTACCCCGAGCCCTTGAAAGCATCATGAGCACGGGTATCTCAACCGTCGCCGAGCCCAGAAGCGTGTTGGCGGCTTGGGCCGATCTTCTGCGCGCGCGCATTGCGGTGATGGTGTTCCTGACCGGCGCCCTGGGGGGCTGGCTCGCCACGCGGGACCCCGCGGCAATGAACCTTCTGCGCTGCGCGGAGGCGGGGTTGTACATCCTCCTGGTAACGGGCAGCGCGAGCATCCTGAACCAAGTGGTGGAGCGCGACACCGACGGCCTCATGGACCGCACCAAGTCCCGTCCGCTTGTGACGGGGGAGATTTCCGTCAAGGCCGCGAACATCGGGGCGCTTCTCTCGGGCGTCCTTGGCACCGCGGGACTCGCGTTTTCGTTCAACACGCTCTCTGCGGTGCTCATCGTCGTGACGCTGATCGTGTACGTGTGCGTCTACACGCCGCTCAAGCGTATCAGCACCTTGAACACGGTCATCGGCGCGGTCCCCGGTGCGGCCCCCGTACTCGTGGGCTACGCGGCCCTGGCCGGTGAGATCGGGCCCCTCGGATGGGCGCTCTTCGCCACGATCTTCGCTTGGCAGTTCCCGCACTTCATGGCCATCGCCTGGATGTACCGCGAGGACTACGCGAAGGCCGGGCACCGTATGGTCCCCACGGAGCCGGGCTCCGAGGGTATGGCCGGCCGCTACGCGATGCTTTACGCCCTGAGCATCGTCCCCGTGACGCTCATGCCGGCCCTGAGCGGGCTTGCAGGGCCCGTGTACGTCGTAGGAGCGCTGCTCCTGGCTGTCCTCTACATCGTCCCGGCAATCCAGTTCGCCCGGGAAGAGAACATGGTGAACGCAAAGCGCCTCATGTTCGCGTCGATCATCTACCTGCCGGCGCTCATGGCGCTGCTCTTCATCGATCCCGTCCTGCGCGGGGTCTGAGTCCGTCCCTTCCCGACTGTCCCCGGGCCTCCCACCGAACTCCCATGAGCGCCAGCGCGGAAACCACGTTCCAATACGATAGCGGGCCCCCGGTGACGAGCGGACGGCTAGCCACTTGGCTTTTCCTCTGTGCGGAAGGTCTGTTCTTCGGGGGGCTCATCTCCGCGTGGCTGGTATTGCGATCCCAGACGCCCACTTGGGCCGAGGGGCATGGGCCCTCGATCGCCACCGGGATCGTCATGACGGTGATCCTGCTGAGCGCGTCCTTCATGGGCCACTCGGCCATAGGCGCGGCCCGGCGCGCCCAGCACAAGCAGATCGCGGCGCGTATCGCCCTGGCGGGGCTGCTCGCGTTTGCGTTCCTGTGCGTTCAGGTCCTGGAGTACAGCAAGCTTGACCAGGAAGGCATCGGTCCGAGCACCTCGCTTCGGTGGGGCGCGTTCTACGCGTTGACCCTTTGCCATGGCCTTCACGTTCTGATCGGCGTGTTTTGGCTCGGCTGGCTCCTGCTCAAGGCGGCAGGGCCTGGCCTTGAGGTGGAGAAGCGCGGCCCCTTGGAGTACGGAGTGCTCTATCTGCACTTTGTCGACGGGATCTGGCTCGTGCTCTTGGGTCTCCTCTACTTCATTCGATGATGCACATCCTCAGCGGGCCGTTGACGAGTTCCGAGTCCAGCCATGCGGCCCCTCGGAGCTCTGGCGGAGTCCTTCTCATCGCCGTGTTCCTCTTCTTCTCTGGTTCCCTCTCGGCGTGCTCTCGCCCGTCCCGAGTGGACGTCACCAGCGCCGGAGCACCCGCAGCGCGGTCGCCCCAGCGGTTCGAAGAAGCCGGCGACTTCACCTTCCAGGACAGCCGCGGCGGGACGCTCTCGAAGGCGGACCTTCTGGGCACCCCTTGGATCGGCGTGCCGTTCTTCTTGCGCTGCACGGGTCCTTGCCCGAGCATCACCCGGGACATTCGCGCCAAGCTCTACGGGGACTTGGAGGGCACGGGCGTGCGCATCGTGTCGTTCTCCCTGGACCCTGAGCGGGACACTACTGAGTCCCTTGACGCGTACGCCAAGACCCTCGATGTCGACCGGGATCGTTGGCTGTTCGTGAGCGCCGCCAAAGAGTCTGACATGCACGACTTCGTGCGTCTTGGGCTGAAGGTGCCTGTCCAGCGGGACCCGAACCAGACCGATCCTGGCCTGGCGGTGACCCATGGGACGCGCATGCCGGTGATCGACGCCGAGGGTAGGATCGCGGGCTTCTACGACATCGCCGATCCGGCGCTCGGTGAGTCGCCACCGCCCCTGGCGGAGTCCGAGGCCCTTCTCGCGGCGCGGTACGCCCTGATCGGCAACCGCGCCAAGGCCCTGGCCGCGAAGCCCACCCGGATCCCCCTGATCAACGCGAGTCTCAATGGGACGGCGTTCCTACTCTTGATCGCAGGGATCATGGCGATCAAGACCGGCGCGAAGAAGCGCCACGAGCATCTGATGAAGCTCGCGTTTCTTGCGAGTGCGACCTTCCTTGGCTTCTACCTCTACTACCACTTCGTCGTGCTGCCGATCAGCGGGGGCCCGACGCCCTTCAACGGAACGGGCATCTGGAAGACGCTCTATCTTCTGCTGCTCGCGAGCCACGTGATTCTGGCCGTGGTGAACTTGCCGATGGTCCTGCGCACGTTCTGGCTGGCCCACAAGGAAGACTGGGAGCGCCACAAGCGCATGGCCCGTTGGACGTTCCCCATTTGGGCGTACGTCTCCGTGACGGGCGTGATGGTCTATCTCGTCCTGTACCCGTTCAACCCTGCGCCCGCGGTGTAGGATCGGCCCCGTGGTTCACAGTCTCTATTCCCTGGCAGCGGCCTTCGTGCCCTGAGACGGTTGCGCGGAAGCGGTCGCTTCCGGTCATCCAGGCCTTGCGGCAGGCTTCGGCTGGAGCGTGATAGGTCTCCTCGCGCTGCTGTTTCTGGTGATTCCAGGCGGCCTGGTGCTGGCGTTTGTGCGCCATTCCAAAGACGAGCGGTAGTCGGAGCGTTGGGCCTCGGCCTCGGGGCCTCGGCGACGTGTGGGCCGCCTCTTCGGTGCGCTGCTCTCGATTTGGGGCGCTCCCTTGGCGCGATAAGAGAGCGGCGGCGGTCCGGCATGGAACGCTTCAAGACCCGTGCTTTCCCTCGTCGATGGGAAATGCATGCAAGGAATTTCGAAGGTGAGCGCGCCGACGACGATGTCGGCGCCCGTGTCCACCAAGGCCCAGATGGCCGTCTCCGTCATGAAGATGGAGCAGGACCATCAAAAGGCCCAGGGGGCGGCTGAGGCGAAGATGATCGCCTCTGCGTCCGAAGTGCAGATGACCGGCAAGGGTGGCCGAGTCGATGTGACGGGTTGACCTCGTTAGCCGGCCAGGACGCACTGGTTCGAGTACCGAAACAGACTCGACCTGGGGCCTATCGGCCAAATCTCCCACCGCGGCGCGCCCGCTCTCTCTCGAGAGCGTCGCGCCGCTTTTCGACTCTCCGCCAAAGGGCGGCGCCCGCCTTGATGGCTTCCTTGAAGGAAGTGCCCGCATAGGCCGCGATGAAGCGGGCGCGGTCGGTGCGGGTCAGGTGCGCAGGTTCGGACGTGAAATAGAGGCCGCCGAGGTCCTTCGCGCGCCAGCGTAAGGGCACGGTGGGGCGCACCTGGGCGCGGTGGAGGTCGAGGAAGACCAGGGCTGGGTCCGTCGAGTCGAACGGAGGTCCTGGGGGGGGGCACAGGACGTGCACGAGGTAGCAGTCCCTGTGGTTGACGCCGGCTCCGTGCATGCGCGCTGTGGCGCGTGCGAGGGCGCCGATGAGGATTCGTTTCGAGCGAGGGTCGATCGGCGGCGTCATTCGGCAGAGATCGTTGAGGGTCCGTTGCGTGCCGACGTCCTCCGTGATGATGAAGGAGCGACGCGTGCGTGGGCGTTCACCGCGTACACCCCAAGCCGCTACTTTGGGAACTCCGGTACCCGCGCGGTGCAAGGCCTCGATAGCCAGGACCTCTGCCCTGGAGTCGACCTCCGGGCGCCTCAGGGATGCGGCGCTCTTGAGGGTCTCGCGCAGGGAAACACCGCCATGGACCTTCGCGAAGTAGCACTTGCCTTCGACTTCGAAGCGGAAGGTCCTGCGTCCGTCGACTTCGCGAAACGTCTCGCCGTCCACGGCGTCGAGCCAGTCGTAGGGATCGATTCCCGACCAGAGCCGGTCGAAGGGGGGCTGGGTGACCAGCTCATTCATCGGGACACCGCCTGCTCGCCAGCGGCCAGTTCGATGGCACGCACGATGTGAGCGTGCATGAGGAAGAGCTCCGGGTGGGAGGCGGTGTAACGCAGCGCGTTCGCGCGCCACCGGCGCACGGTGTCCTCGGGCCCAGTGCCATGGATGGGGCTGACAAGGGCGCCTTCCAGTGCTTCGTTGAGGTTGCTCTGGAAATCTTGCTCATCGTCGGACTCGGGGATCAAGACGCCCGCGCCGGCGTCGGTCACTATGGGCCCATAGCCACAAACCGAGGACGCGATGACGGGTGTCCCGGCGACGATGGCCTCCAACAGGACCACTCCGCCGGCTTCTGTGCGAGCGGGGTGCACAAGGACGTCGGCGGCGAGCATCAGGTCAAGAATGTCGTCCCGCGGTCCGAGGGCGAGGAAGCGCTGATGGGTGCCCGCGGCCTTCGCTCGTTGCACGAAAGGGGATGGGTCCCCAGCGCCGGCAGCGATGAGCCATGGGCTCTGGCCCTCCATCTTCTGGAGGTGCCCGAGGGCTTCCACCGCGCGGTCGAGGCCTTTGCGAGCGTAGTCCGAACCGACGAAGAGCATGACGGGGTCAGACGTGTTGATCCCGAGGCGCTCCCGCATCTCAAGCCGCCGTTCGTCCGCGTCAGGGGGGCGAGTGCGCGTGCGATGGACGCCGGGGGGCAGCACTTCGAATCGTTCACTTTCCGTGTCGTACCAGGTCTGGAAGACGTCCTGTTGGGACTCCCGCAGGAGGAGAATCCGGGTGGATAAGCCTCTCCGGAAGACAGCGTCCTCCAGCCGCCGGAACGTGCGGTATCTCGGGGTCAGGCGGCTCAGGCGCGAGCGCGTGGCGTGTACTCGCTCGACGTAGCATCGGTCGCCCGCAAAGTAGAGATCGAGCCCCGGCAGCTTGTCGAACCCAATCACCACGTCGGGTCCCGCCTGGCTCCGGTAGATCCCTACCGCCTCGCCGAAGGCGCGAGCTCTTGCGTGATTGGAGGAACCGGCTACCGGGCGCAGTTGGAGTTCGATGCTCGCTGGTAGTTCTCCCTCGACATGCTGAGCGAGGAGCGTCACCCGGTGGCCCCGCGCTACCAGGGCCCGAGCGGTGGCGATTGCGTCGCGCTGGAGGCCGCCGTGGGGGAAGAGGCGGTGAATCGCGACGGCGACATGGATAGGGCCTGTCTCTTATACACAT
>CAJXRJ010000185.1 GCA_913058555.1 uncultured bacterium | reverse complement strand
ATGCCTAGTCTCGTGGGCTCGGAGATGTGTATAAGAGACAGGCCTCGATCTGATCTTCGGTGAGTGCGCTCGGCCTCGCCGCCATCTCTGCGATCTGGACCGAGTGGGCGGAGGAGAGATTCACGTCTTCGCCGCGACTCACCTGCCCCTTGCCGCCATCGGCCCCCATCGCGTCAGCCCGTGGGTTGGTCAGGTTCGAGGAAGCGACAAGCGACGCCACCATCAAGTAGGTCGCGATCCTTGGGAGGCCGAAGGGGAGATCCATGGTGCCATCCTAGCGCCAATGGCGAATCCCCACGGCGCGGCACCTACCACCAAGCGCTCACGACGTATCGGCCCTCGCTGTCCTTCTCAATTCGGAGCCTTTTCCGCTGCTCCATGACCTCAAGATTGGGCGGACCCGTGAGGTAGGCCGCCCAGCGGTCTTTGCCGTCTGCCTCGAGGACGATCATCGTTCTCTTCGGAATAGGCGGCTTGATCTTCATCGCCTTCCCGATCGCCACGGCGAGCTCCCTTGCGGGCTGCTCTTCCGTCTTGTCCTTCGCGCCGCCCACTTCGACGGTCTTTGCCAAGTAGGGCAGAACGATCCGCGGGTCGTCTCCGGCCATGGCGGCAAGGAACCCCTGGGCTAGCTCACGGGCCTCGTGGGCCTCGTCGACCGCCGGTGCCACACCGAAGGCCATGGCGTGCTGCCAGGGGAGGCTGTCCGTCTCCTTGACGAGGCGGAAACCGTTCGCCGCCATCTCGCGAATGACCTGCGCCTTGCTCATCTTGTGGCGAATCTTGATGGGCACGCCGCGATCTTCTGTTCGGAACTCCACGAGCACCACCACTCCGCCCTTCTTGAGGGCCTTGCGCAGGTGCCCAAGGACCCGCACCGGGTGCGACAGCTCGTGGTACACGTCGACCATCAAGACCATGTCCGTCGAGTCCACGGGCAGGCGCGGATCGTCAACGGTGCATTCGATCGGGACGAGATTGTTGATATTCATCTCCTCCGCACGCTCGCTCAGGAACTCGAGCATCTTCGGCTGGAGGTCCACTGCGAAGACCTTCCCTTTGGGGCCAACCGCCTCAGCGAGGGGCAGCGTGTGGTACCCGTTCCCGCAACCGAGATCGCAAACGGCTTTGCCTGGCAGCACATCCAACCATTCACGGAGCAGCTCGCCGTTCTCTTCGTTCTCACGCGTTTCGCGCAGCAGCCACTTGGCACCGCGCCAATGCATAGTCTTTGCGACATCGCGTCCGAGGTAGACATCGCGGCCCTCCGGCTTCGCTTCCGGGTCGACCGTCGCGTCATCCGCCACGGCCGGCGCTTCCCCCTGGGCGAAGGATCCCGCGAAGGCCGTGCTGGCGGAGGCGGCGAAGACAACCGTCATGCAAAAGACGATTCCGGTCCACTGGGTGCGGCTAGGCGCTCGCTTCATGGGTGTCATTTCCGATAGTTCCTGGAGGGAGGAGTCGATGTAGCCTAAGGGCCATAGACAGGAGCTCTCTTTGATTCACGGACTACTTCCCTTATCCCTGTCGCTCCTGGCGAGCGGCCATCCGCCGGTTACCCCGCCGCCGGCTGCACCGAAGCCGCCCGCCGCCATTGAGGCTACTGCGCCTGCGCCGCGTGAACTTAGCGTTGACATTCAACGGGATTGGATTCGCGGGGCCTTGGCCAAAGAACTCGGGCGCAAGTCGCTGCTGGACGACTTCCAGGTGGTGACGTCCAAGTTTAGCCACGGCCGCGTGGTGCTCACCGACTTTCAGATCGCCCCTGGACCCCGCCCCGGCAGCGCTCGACTCACAGCCTTCGGGAACCTGCGTTTCAAACGGCGCCAACTCGGCATGAAGTGGCGCGGCTTCAAGACCCACAAGAAGTGGTTTGAAAAGGGCGAGAAGAAGGTCGCGACGGTGCGGGTCTCCGCCGTTGTGTCCCTGGGTTTGCTCCCCGCGCACGGTGGTGTCCAGGTGCGCTTGCAGGGGCTGCGCGCCAAGGTCACGGGGCATCTGCGGCCCGCGCGCGGGGTCGTGGCCCGGTTCGACCTGAAGGACCGCACCTACGACTGGACCCCAAAGGACCGAAGCTGGGTCCAAGGGATCCTGACCTATGCCTTCGAGCTGCAGGACGCCCGAATCTCTGGGGTGACGGGCGAGGCCATTCGCGTCACGCTGCTGGGCTCCACGCCGACCCCGCCCCGGGCGCCCTCCGCCGATCTTTCGGCCGGATCTTCCGACGGATCTTCCGACGGGCCTTCTGCCAGGTGATTGGCCCGGCCGTGCGCCAAAGCCGCCCGGTGAAACGTGGCGCCGGCGGCGCTCCCCACGTAGCTTCTCCCGATGGGTAAAGAACCGATCCGCGCCGTCATCTTCGATTCGGACGGGACGCTCGTGGAAACAGAGCGGGTGAGCTACGGCGTCCTCGCCACCGAGCTCGACCGGCATGGCATCCCCATGACCCTGGAGGAAGCCCTGGAGGACTGGTCCGGGGCCGACATGAACGAGATGCTTCGTGTTCTCCAGGCCCGGGCCAGCGTCAAACTTCCCGACGACTTCATGGACACGTTCCGTGCCGCCCAGCGGGTGAGGCTCGAGACGGAGACGGAGCCGATCGACGGGGCCATGGAGCTCCTTTCGGAACTGGCGCTCCCGCGGGGCGTCGCCTCCAACGCACCGGTGTACAAGGTCGAACTCTGCCTGCGAACAGCGGGCCTGATCGACTACTTCGATACGTCCCACATCTACAGCGCCTACGAAGTGGACGCTTGGAAGCCAGAGCCCGATGTCTTTTTGCACGCCGCGTCCTCGATGGGCTTCCCCGCTTCCCAGTGCGCCGTCGTCGAGGACAGCGCCCCTGGGGTCGAGGCGGCTCGGGCGGCGGGCATGCATGTCTTCGCGCTAGATCCGAGGGGCCGGATGGATCTGCCGAGCGACGTGGAACGACTGGAGCGGCTCGAGCATTTGCTCAGGTTCCTACCGGGACACCGCTAGCCCTCTGGCCCTCACGGCGATCCGGTAGCCCGCACGACGTTCCGGCCGATCAGGAGAAGCCGAGCGAACCCTGCGCCGGGTTCGCTCGGTCCTTGTCACCGGCTGAGCGGTAGGTCCCAGAGGACGAGTTCAACGTCTTCGATGGCGGTCAACTGGAGCGCCGTTTCCTCAACGATGGCCGCGCCGTCACCTGGCCCCAAGGGGATGCCGTTCACCTCGAGGGAACCCGTCGCCACGTGCAGCCACGAGCCTCGGCCAACGATCAGGCCATGGGCCAGCTCCTCGCCGCCGGCGAGTCGCCCCGCATACATCCTCGCGTCCTGCCCAATGCGGAGCGAACCTTCCTCACCGTCGGGAGAAACCACCAGGCGCAGGCGCCCTTGGCGTTCGGCTGCGGCGAAGGACTCTTGTTGGTAGCCGGGAGCCGTGCCCTCCTTCGACGGCATGACCCACATCTGGAGGAAGTGCAGTGGTTCGGTGCCGGACGCGTTGAACTCGCTGTGCTGCACGCCGGTTCCCGCCGACATCAATTGCACATCTCCCGGGCGCATGACGGAGCCCGTCCCCATGCTGTCTCTGTGCTCCATCGCACCTTCGAGGACATAGGAGACAATCTCCATGTTGGCGTGTCCGTGCGCTGGGAACCCACCGCCACCGGCCACACGATCCTGGTTCAGTACGCGGAGGGGCCCAAAGGCCATGAAGTCGGGGTCGTAGTAACTGCCGAACGAAAAGGTGTGGGCACTTTGCAGCCAGCCGTGATCGGCGTGGCCGCGGTCCTTGGAGTGGCGAATGGTGATCATGGGATGTCCTGGCCCGGACGCTGTTGTGGATCCGGGGACGCTGGAAGCCGATTCGTCGCCCCGACCGAATGATCGTTATAACAAATATCGTGACACGCACGAAATATCGATCCACCTGACCTTGGCCGAGACACTAGAGTCCCACCCCTCCGGCGGCAGCCAGATGCTCCGCCCCTGGCACCGACCACCATGACGCCCCCCACCCAGTCCTACCTGAGCGCGTGGTTCGCACGCCCGACGCTGTTGCGCGCCCTCAAGGTCTCGGCCCTCGTGGGGACCATCCTGATCCTCATCAACCAGGGGGATCTCCTCGTCGCGGGCTCGGCCCCGCCCCTCTGGAAGATCCTGCTCACTTACACGGTTCCCTACGCGGTCTCGTCGTGGTCGTCGGTGGCGGCCCTTCGCCAGGCTCCTGAAGCGGATCAGCAGTCGTCGTCATCGTCATCGTCCCAGCCGTAGAGGTACGCCTGCACGGGCATGAGGCAAATGTCGGCGGCCAGGGTCAGCGGCGAAAGGAGTATCCGGAGCCACACGCTGTCGACACCTGGCTGCTCCCCGTCGAACTGCAGGCTCGGGTCGCCATCCCCATCGTCGTCCTCGAACGTGCCGCCCCAGATCGACGCGGTGATACAACCTGAAAGCGGAGCCGCAAGCAGAAGAGGGATCAGAATCCGAAGGGGTCGACGCATGGCTAAGTTCATGGGGACTTGAGCAGAGCAACGTGCAGGTGGCTGCGTCTCTTGAGGCAGGCGCCGGCGAACGGGCCCTTGAGTGATTGGCCGTGCCACTGAACCTCAATGGTCTCAGGCTTCGCTTTGGATCGCAGCAGGATCTGGCCGGAATCGTCCGTGGCGCCCACGCGCCGCCCGTCGACCCAAACATCGGCGCGATCCGCCGGCACCCGATCGGGCGACACCCCAAGGACCACCAGCCGAGTGGCAAATCCACGCTCCAGCCGCACGGTCACGGCCCTCTTAGAGCCGTCTGCACTCATTTGAAAGTCCCCCTCGCTCCCAAAGGCAGGCGCGTAGCCGTCGGCCTCGACGATCCACTGAAGCGCCGCGTCCACGGGGATCTTGTCCGCGTTCAACGGACCCGCATGGAGTAGGACTCCGCTCTCCTTGGATGCCGAGAGCCGAAACTGGCTCGCCTCCCAGTCGTCGATGGCTTCGCCGGAGACGGCGTCCACCACCAAGAACTCCACGGCGACCTCGTCGTCCCCGTCGTAGCACAGGAATTCGATGCCCCCCTGGGGCGGGAGGGCGATCGCGCTCGTCCGATCCCAGCGCCTGGTACCGAGCTGGCTAAGGGTCAGCTCAAACTCCACGGCCGGAAGAGCCTCCGTTTCGAAGTCTATGGCCACGAGACGTCCCTCGTCGTCCAGGACGGGACTCAGCGCCGCCGTGGCGGTGATGCGGGGCGCCACTCTCGAAACCGCGTCCAAGGTGATGCCGCGGATGAGCGCGGACGGTTCCTGGTCGAAGACCCCTGATTCGGGGAGCAGCCGGCCCGACAGAACACCGACCGGCTCCGGCAATGGCGCAAGCTCCTGCGTGGGCGTGGGCAAGCCGGGCGCCGGCGCCCCGTCGGCAGCAGGCGCTTCCTCTTCGGGACCAGGTGCCTCTGGTTCCCGTGCCCCCGTGGCGCTGCCCTCCTCCGGATAGACGAGGTCCCGAGCCGCGCCACCCCCGGGCTCCGACGATGGCCCGACGGAACCTGCCCCGCTACCCGTGGGCAGCCCAAGCCCCTGGTTCCGGGATCCGGCCCATAAGGCATAAGCAATGAGGGCTAGCGCGATGGCTCCCCCCACAGCGGCACCCACTGCCCCTCTCCCGATCCTCTCCCGTGGCTCCATGGGGACCCATCGTAAACGCGAAGGGCGGAGCGGCACCGCTCGTGCTGCTCCGCCCTTGTGTATGTCGCTTGGTCCCGTGGTTACCCGGGATCACTGCTCCAAGCCGAGGCGTTTGAGCAAGTCCGTGAGCTTCTCGATCTTGAGGGGCCGGCCAAGGCATCCGGACGCTCCTGCCTCCAGAGCTCCGTTCATCCTCTCGCTGGCGATCTCATCGGTCACGAGGATCGAAGGGATGTTCTTCCACGCAGGATGCGACTTCATAATGCGAATGACCTCGGTCCCGGTCATCCCTGGCATGTTCGAGTCGATCAGGCAGATATCGACGGCCTCGCGCGTGAGAACCTCCAGGAGCTGCCCGCCGTCGGCGGCCTCCTCCACTTCGAAGTTCAGATCCTGCATGAGCTTGCTCAGGATCGTGCGAGTCGCTTTCGAGTCGTCCGTGACGATAGCTTTCATGGTTTCTGGCGTGGCTAGGGGCTACCGGGGGGTATCGACCCCCCCAAGGGACCCCCTTGAACCATTGACCGCGCCGCCTGGGTGAAACCTCAAAAGGAGCCCCAAAGGGGCCCTTCCCCTCCCTCACGAAAGCCCTTCGAGCCAGTTCTCCACGGAGGACTTGGAGGGCAACCAGAACGCCATAAGCGCCACGGCCACCACGGGCGCCGCTAGATAGGCCATCTGCGCGTCCAGGAGGTAACCCACGCATCCGAGCAGGCCCAAGGACTCGACGAGGGCGGCGGAGACAATCGTCGCTGTGAGTAGCTCCGCGGGCATGACCCCCTCTCGGACCTCCCCACGGGCTTCCTCTCGCCGGGGCTTCACTCGCTGGGCGAGGACTCCACGCAGGAAGAACGCCGCAGCGATCGCCATCGTGCCTTGGACGGCGAGGATCAGCGGGAACATCGGAATCGCCGGTTCTGCTGCATCAATGCCCTCGGAGGGCCCATCCAGAGGCGAGACGACGTACGCCACGACGGCGAAGAGGACGATGCCCATGATCAAAGCGAGAACGATGATCTGGGCCTGGGCGATGGTCGGCTTGGTGTCGCGGGGCGTTCCGGGGGTGTTCATGACAGTCGCATACGCAGGGTGTTTCGATTCGATTCACGTTCGCTGCGGCCCATCGGAACGAGGGGGCGCTTGGAAACCGTAGTCCGAAGGCTCCCAGGGGGCACGCCGCAGCCCTCGCATTCATGAGAGCGGCGTGAGCCGGCGTTTGCAGGGAGCGGAATCCCGTTCGATAGTTTGCTCCGCGTCCCCTACTTGGGATCCCAGCGCGCCGCGTTCCCAGCGCACCCCCACCGCCGAACTATCTGAACATCATGCGATTGACTCTTCCCCAAACCCCGCGCCGTTCCGCCGGGCTGTTGGCCCTTGGGGCCCTATCCCTCGGCGTCGCCTCTACGGCGAGCGCCCAGGGGCCACTGCCCCCGCCGCTCGCCCCGAACGAGAACCCGATCACCGCGGAGAAGGCCGTGCTTGGCAAGGCGCTCTTCTGGGATGAGCAACTTTCCAGCGACGGCACCATGGCATGCGGCACGTGCCACATGCCCGGGCACGGTGGCACCGATCCGCGAATTGGGAACCTGGCGGCTCACCCCGGCCCCGACGGAGTCCCCGGAACCGCCGACGACATCTTCGGCTCCCCGGGCGTCTCGTCCTCGAACTCGTTCGGCCACTTCGAAAGCGACAGCATGTTCGGCTTCGGAGTGCAGGCCACGAACCGCTCGACGCCGAGCATGATCGCGGCCGCCTATTTCCCCACTCTCTTCTGGGATGGACGCGCCAGCGGCCAGTTCCGCGATCCGCTCACCGGGCAGGTCGTGATTCAGAACCGCGGCGCCCTTGAGTCCCAGTCCCTGCAGCCCTTGATGTCGGACGTGGAGATGGCGTTCGAGAGCCGCGACTGGACAAGCGTCACGGACCGCCTCGCAGCGGGCCGCCCCTTGGCCCTCGCGTCGAACCTGCCCGCGGACGTCCAGGCCGCCCTGGCGGTGGACTCCACGTACCCCGAGCTCTTCGAGAACGCCTTCGGCACGACCGAGATCACCCCGGTCCGCATCGCTTTCGCACTCGCGACGTACCAGCGCACGCTCATCCCCGACCAGTCGAAGTTCGACAGGGTCATGCGCAACCAAGCGCAGTTCACGCAGGCGGAGAACCGCGGACGCGGCGCCTTCGGTAGCCCCCAGTCCCGCTGCGCCCAGTGCCACTCGGGCAGCCTCTTCTCGGACGGCCAGTTCCACAACCTGGGCCTGCGCCCCATCGCCGAAGACGAAGGGCGCCGCGCCGTCACCGGTAGCAACCAAGACCGTGGGCGCTTCAAGACTCCGTCCCTCCGGAACGTCACGCTCCGGGAGCGGTTCTTCCACACCGGGGCCCCCGGGATCAACTCGCTCAACCAGCTCCTGCAGTTCTACGACCAGGACGGCGGCCCCTTCGCGGACAACAAAGACCAGCGCCTGAACGATCTGCGGGTCCCGCCGCAGGTCCGCGGGGACATCATCGCGTTCCTCGGGACCCTGACCGATCCGCGCGTCGCCGCTGAGACCGCCCCCTTCGATCGCCCCACCCTTTGGAGCGAGCGCACGGCCCCAAACCCGATGCCCCTGGGCCTTGGCGCGGTTGCCGGCAGTTTCGGCATCGTGCCTGAGATCATCGCCACCTCGCCGCCCGCGGAGGGCAACGAGGGCTTCCGAGTCGGCATCAATCTCGCCTACGGCGGCGCTTGGGCGCTACTCAACGTGAGGGTCCAGAACTTGCCCCCGGGCGCCCCGACCGATCAACTTCGCTCGGGCCTTCCGTTCCCCCAGCGCCTCGAGGGCGCGGGCCCTGGCAGCGGCTTCGCGACCTGGATCGACCCGGCGGCCACGGCGCCGGTCATGGTGGGCATGAGCTACAACGCCCAATGGGTCGTTCGCGATCCCGGCGCGGCAAACGGCATCGCCCGCTCCGAGATGGTTCGCATCACGATCGAATGAACCGACTCGCCCGGTAGGGTTCAGGATCCACGTGGGGCCGGTCGCCTGACACCATCTCGGTGATCAAGCGGCCGGTCCCCGTTGCCATACTGAGGCCAAGCATGCTGTGGCCCGCGGCGATCCAGACGTTGTCGTGGGCCGGCCCCTTGTCGATGATCGGCCTCCCGTCCCAAACCATGGGGCGCCATCCGTACCAGGTCTCCTGAACCTCCGCAGGCATAGGACCGTGGAGGTACTTGTCCGCGGCCGCGGTCAAGAGGCCAAGGCGCTTGGGATGGATCGACGTGTTGTACCCGACGAACTCCATCGTCGATCCAATGCGGAACCCACTCGTCATGGGCGTCACCGCCACGTGGGAGTCCTCGAAGATCAATGGATGCACGGGCAAGTTGTCCGTGCCGGCCGACGTGATGGAGTACCCCTTGCCCGGCTCGATGGGGATCTTGAACCCGAGGTGTTCGTTGAGCATGGGCGTCATCGCGCCGGTGGCCACCACGAACCGGCTGGCCTCGATGGTCTCGCCGCCTGAAACCACGGCGCGCACGCTGCGGCCCTCGCACCGAAAGCCCTCCATCGCTTTCCCTTCGATGAACCGCACGCCCCCCGCCTCGAGGCGCTTGCGCAGCTCCGCCATCAGCTTGTCGGGTCGCAGATGGCAATCCCCCTCGTAGTGCCATGCACCCCCGATCCCTGGCTTGAGTGCCGGCTCAATGCCCAGCACCTCGTCGCCGGCATAGGGCGTCGCAGCGAGCCCGAAGTGCTCGCGCAAGAGACTATCCGTCTTCCCGTAGGCGTCGAAGTCCTCGGCCTTGTCGTAGATGAAGAGCAAGCCTCGCTCCTGCCATTCGCAGTCGATCCCCTCCTCTTTGACGAGCTCGCGGTAGAGCCCCAGGGACGACTGCAAGAGCGCGTGGGTGCCGGCGGCGGTGGCCATCATCTGGTCCCGGTCGCAAGCGCGCATGAAGTTCCAAAACCACCCGAGCCACGCGCGGCTCGCCCGTGGCTTGATGGCGAACGGAGAGTTGCGGCGCAGCATCGCCTTCATCGTCTTGACGATGGCGCCAGGCTGGCAGAGGGGCAGGACGTGGCTCGGGCAGACATAGCCACAGTTGCCGTGGGAGCAAGCGGCGCCAAACTGGCCCTGGTCCATGACCGTCACCTGGTATCCCGCCCGATGCAGGTACCAAGCGCTCATGCCGCCGATGACACCCCCTCCAATGACAAGAACGGTGTCACCGGAGGGGCCCGCCGCCCCGCCTCCTTCTGGATGGTCACGCTGAGGGGAGTTCATTCGGTAGCGCCGGTCCCAGCGGCAGCAAATCCATGACGAAAGGGATCACGCGGGTCGATCACGAGACTCGCGGTCGCACTAACAAACGCTGTGCCCGCAATCGTCGGCAGGATGGTTCCTGGCTCCGAACCCTCTTGATAGCTGCACGAGAACACGCTTCCGATGATGCTCTCCTGGGCCCAGAGTGCCCCCGGAGCGAGTTTTCCATCGGCCGCCAGGCAGGCGAGCTTCGCGCTCGTTCCGGTCCCGCAGGGGGAGCGGTCGAAGGCCCCGCCGGGGCAAAGCACGAAGTTCCGTGAGTCGTGGGCGGGATCCTCTGGCGGACCGAAGAACTCAACGTGGTCGATGTAGGCACCGCTATCCCCGGTGATCCCATTCGCAGCCAGCGCCGCGCGCAGCCGGACCCCCATGTCGGTCCATCGCGCGTGGTCGTGCACCCGCAGTTTCGGAAGCTCAAGCCCCTCAGGGAGCGACGTCACGAGGAAGAACCAGTTTCCACCGTAGGCGACGTCCCCTGTAAAGGAGCCGAGCCCTGGGACGTCCACGGTCACGGCGGCCGCGTGCCGGAAGCTCTTCACGTTGGCAACGCTCACGAGACCACTTGGGGCGAGTTCAGCAGTGACTTTGCCAACCGGGGTGTCGATGGCGTGGACGCCAGGCCCGATCTTCCCTTGGTACTCCAAGCTGCTGATGAGCCCGATGGCCCCGTGGCCACACATGCCTAGGTAGTCGACGTTGTTGAAGAAGATCACGCCGACGTCGCAGCTGACGTCGTGGGGTTCACACAGGAGACCCCCGACCAGCACATCTGAACCGCGGGGCTCAAGGGTCACGGCACGCCGCACATGATCGAACTCCTCGCGGAACCGAATGACCCGCTCGTGGAGCGGACCCCGCCCAAGATCGGGCCCTCCAGACACAATGAGCCGCGTGGGCTCGCCCCCTGTATGGGAGTCGATGACGTCAATGCTTTGCATGGGAACAGATGCGTGGGGAGGGGACGGTCGGCGAAGATTCTCGCAACATCCCGATTCCTTGGGGCCCACACGCCTTGTGTTTTTGTGTACAAAATCAAATCTCTCCACCTCTCGGAGCGATTCCACCCCCCGCGGGT
>CAJXRJ010000184.1 GCA_913058555.1 uncultured bacterium | reverse complement strand
CACTGCATATCGTCGGCAGCGTCAGATGTGTATAAGAGACAGCTTGATACCTCACGGCGTGAACGTGATCGCCACTGCGCTCGTGAAATTCGACGTGGCCAGGGGATTGGCGTCCCTGTGCCAAGCCTGGAAGCGCCAGGTGTCCCCGGCCATGGCGGGCACGGGACCGTTCGGCTGGGAGATCGCGGTGGCGTCGATGTTGAAGTGGAACTGGCCGCTGGCTCCGGAGCTCAGAATCGTTCCCTGGTAGCGCCCGATGGGCCCGCTCATGCAGAGGATGCCGTCGCTCATGGGGGGGGCCTGGGAGCCTGATTGGCGCGCCACCACGAAAATGCCGAAGGTGTTCGGTGGGAGCTGATCGGCCTGGAGCGTCACTTGGTTGGTGAGGATCGACGTGGACCCAAACGCGGAGAGTGTGCCCGGAAGACCCGTGGAGTTGGGGACGGCGGGGTCGCACTCGGCCGTGCCGATCGGGCCGACCTGGTCGATCACGAAGATCGCTTTCGGCGAGCCGATATCGCTGGCGGCTGTGCTCTCGTCGTAGATCGTCTGGACCTCGCCGGCCGTGAGGAATAGCCCGTCCCCATCGGTGTCGACAAAGCGCAGGAGGCGGTCCGGGCTTTGGTCCTCAGCCACGTAGATGGAGCCATCCGCGGCTGGCGTGACCTCCCAGATGAGGCTGGAGCCCGGGGCCTGGAAGATCAGATCAGCTTCGGTGCCTGGGTTGACGATGCCGTCGCCGTTCGTATCAAAGAAGCGCCAGATCACGTCGTTGCCCGTGTCCGCGATATAGAAGCGCCCTTGGTCGTCGAGGCCGAGGTCCCAGAAGAACGGCGCGGTGCCCGGCGTGGGGGGAGCGTAGAACAGCGTCGACTCTCCTGGCGCGTCGATCGTGCCAGAGCCATCGAGGTCCTCGAGGCGATAGACGCCCTTGGTGAGGGTTCCTGTGGAGCCGGTATCGACGTAATAGAGCGCTCCATCGGGCCCCCGCGAGACGGCCGTCGGAATGGAATCACCAATGGCGCCTCCCGGCTGGATGACGTAGTACTCGGCCTGTTCATTCGTGTCGTTCGCGTCGCCGTCGCCGTTGAGATCCTCGAGGCGCACGATCGCGTCGTTCCCTCCGCCGCCGCTGTTGGCGGAGGCTACCCAGAGCACTCCGCCCGGGTCGATCCACATGCCACGGGCGCTCGTGAGCTCGACGCCCGTGGGGTTACCACCCGTGCCATCGAACCAGATGCTGGCTTCGCCGAAGTCGAGAGCGTCGCCGTCGAGGTTCGTATCCCGAAGGGCAAGGATGGTGTCTTGACTCGTATCGGTGACGAAGACCTCTCCCGTGGGGAGTCGCTGCAGTCCGACGTTGTTGGACAATGGGAAGGCCCCAGTGACGTCGTCATAGAAGACCGTGACCTCGCCGGACCCGGCGTAGTCCCCGTTCTGGTCGAGGTCCACACACGACATGATCCGGTCGCCGGCGGAGTCGGAGACGAGGGCGGGGAAGAGGCCTTGGCCGAATGCGGAGCCGGAAGTCGCGGCTAGCAGGGTGATGGCGTGGAAGAGTCGCATCGGAGGAGGTGCTCCAGGAAGGGAGGGAGAGGAGAGAGTCTTAGGAGTTTGAGCTTTGGGCGCCGCAGCGGGGGCGCGTGGCTTCTACTCTATTGCGAATGAGAATCATTCGCAATAGAGTAACCTCGGAACCTGCACTCGCGATCCTTCGCGGGCTAGCCGGGAGCCCGCCGCCACGGCCCAACTCACGCGACCCTCCTCCCGGAGGCGCTTATCCTCGGGGGCATGCTCGAATTCGCGCCGCACCCGCTGCTCTACCCAGTCGCACTCCACGCCCGCTACCCCGCGCCCCTTGGGCAAGTCCCCGCCGACCCCGCACTGGCGGAGCTCCATGGCCTGGATGCCTCGGTCCCCGATTCGATTCGCTTGAGCGAGGAGGCCCGCGAGATCCTTCGTCAGAACGTACGGGACCTGCTCCGCCACGGAGGGCACAAGCCCACGGGCCGGGGCAAGCCGTCCTCCGAATACCTCGTGCGGGCGGCGGGGGAGAAGGGGCTCCCCACCATCAACGCGGCGGTGGATGTCTGCAACGCGGTGAGCCTGCACACAGGCTTTCCTATCAGCGTGATCGACGTGCAGCGCGCCACGGCACCTTTCCGCGTCGACGTTCCAGAGAGCGGCTCGTACGTCTTCAATCAAAGCGGCCAAGAGATCCGCCTCGACGGGCTGCTCTGCATCTACGACGCGAACGGGCCGATCGCGAACGCGGTCAAGGATAGCCACGGCACGAAGACCTCTCCGGAAACGCTCGAGACCCTGAGCGTTCTCTGGGCGCCGCAAGCCCATGCGGAGCATGCCCGCGCCGCGGCTGCTTGGTACGCCGACCTACTCGAGGAGTTTGGCGGTGCACGAGTCGAGCGAGTTGGGGCCTAGGAGGCGGGCCGAAGAAGCCGGCATTTCAGAGCGTTGTTCATCGGACGCCTAGCTCCCGGCGATGCCTGATCGCCGTGATTGACCTCGGTGCCCAGAGCCCCTAGCCTCGGATGCACACGGCGCGAGGCGCCGTGTTCCCCATGACGCAGCCGGCCCCCTCCACCCTCTTGCGTGACGAGCTTTTCGAAAGCGAGTCGCCGGAGTTTGTGGAGTACCTGCGGACGTTCACTTCGGACAAGGGTCTGAGCGTATTCGTCGATCGATGGAAGATCGACAAGCGACCCTGGGCACGGGACCAGGTGCGCGCGTATGCGGCGCAGCCGATGGACCGGCCTGGGCACGAAGTGGTGGTCAAACGACTCTTCAAGCAGGCCGAAGAAGACGGGGACCTTGAGGCGCTGGGGTGGTGGGCGGCAGCTTTTGACCGTCTGCTCCGTCGTCGCCGCAAGGGGTGGACGTACTGGGATAGGGTGTCGGGCCAATACGTTTCGATTCACCGCCTGGACGGAGGATGGAACCGCGTGACGCCCAATCCAGCGGACCGGCGGACTGACCGTCGAAACCGGCCCCACGACCGGCTCTTCACGCAGGCCACCCGGTATTACCTCTGCAGGCGCGTTTGGCGAACCTTCCGGCACCTTGGCTACTCGGACCCGGCGGCGTACGTACCGGCGGTCACTTCGGCTCTTGCGAACTACACCGACGGGGACTTGGCCCTCGGCGAGAACCTCCTCGACTCGTGGTTCTTGATGCATGCGTGCTTCCATGGGAGCGACGCGCTGGAGTTCACGGTTCGGCAGACGGCGCTCAAGGAGGGGCGCTCCATCGGGGACCTGGCGCCGGCGCCGTACCACACGGCCCTTTGGCGAACAGTCGAAGCGTTTGAGCCCCTCGTGGATCTCGTTCTCGGGGCCCAGGGCGCCGCGGTCCGGGTGTTTGCCCTCGACCTCATCGAGGCGCACCACGCCCAGCTCATCCCCACGATCTCGAAAGACCGCCTTTTTCAACTGGTTGAGCACGCGGACCCCCGGGCCGCGGAGTTCGGGGGCCGCGCCTTTGGGGAGAGCGACTGCCTCGCGGCGCTCCCTATCGACGAATGGGTGGCGCTCCTGAATCGACCTGGGTCCACCGTGCTCTCCGAGGTCACGGCGGCGTTCCGCAAGCATGTGGATCCCGCGCGGCTCAGCACGGGCGAGATCCTCCAGCTTTGCGTCGTGCGGCCCGAGCCCGTCGTACGCCTGGGGCTCGATCTCCTGGTGGCCCGCCACGGCCAGGTCCCGCTTCAGCCTGCCGAGCTCGAGGGACTGGCGGCCATGACCTGCGCCGCCCACGGAACAGAGGCCGCGACATGGGCCTTCGAGCAGCGCTACGCAGCCGGCGATCCCTTGGACTTGGAGTTTGAGACCGTGTTCTTCGACGCGATGCTCGCTCCTCTGAGAAGCGTGGCCATCGGGCGCCTGACCGCGGGATCCGCGGGATGGAATGAACCGGAGCTTTGGACGAGGCTGATCGAATCGCCCTATCCAGACGTGCGCTTCGGGCTGATCGATCGCTTGCGCGAACGTGGCGCGGCCCCGGGGGATGCCCAGGGGCTCGGCGCGGTTTGGTCAACGGTGATCCTCGGCGTGCACAGCGGAAGCCGATGGAAGCCCAAGGCGCTCGATCAAATCGTCGACGCCGTTCACGGTGACCCCGGTGCCGCTCAGGTACCCGGGCTCATATCCGTCCTCGCGATCGCCGTGCGTTCGATCCGGTTGGCGGAGCGTCGCACAGGACTCAGCGCGATCGCGCGTCTCCTGGAGATCGCCCCAAGCCTTGAGCCCCTCGTACAGGAGTGCCTGCCAGAGCTCGGCCTTGCGCCCCGGGATGCCATCAGCGGGGAGGCGGGCTAGTGCAAGTCACCACCTCCTACCATGGACGCAGCTCGTTCAAGGACGGCACCGGCGCTGCCATCCTGCGCCTCGCCCCGGACCTTGGCCGCGACCGCGTCCAGTTCGACGCTGCCCTGGCCCAGCCGCTGCGGTTCCGCGAGGCGATCAGCGCGCTCCACGACGTCGTGATCAACGACCTTCGGTTTGTGCCGCGGGACAAGACCGCCTACCAAGAGTGGCGTGCCGAGCGCGGAGCCATCGAGCGTGCGATCTACGAAGGCGCGAGGGCGGAGGCCGCGGCGGACCTTGCGTCGCGCATGAAGGCTCCCCTGCCGGAGGGCCTCGAGGCGAGCTACAAATCGGCCAAGGGCCGCTATTGGAAAGCCCGCCGCGGTTTCAATACTTGGCTTCGGAAAAGCGACCCCACGCTGTGGCGCCAGCTCATGCCCTACGACCCCGTCGTAACGGTGGCCGATGACACAGTGCTCTTCGAGTGCTTCTCCGCGGATGAATCGAGCTACGGATGCCTCTCGGTCGCGCGGGACGGCGGCTTCCGCGGCGACGAAGGCACGGCGGTTGGCACGACGAACGTGGACTATTCCTGGCAGCTCTACGATCACTTCCAGCAGCTTCGTTCCTACCGCGCCACGCGGTTCCAGGTGGACCCCGAGGGCTTCGAAGTCGCCACCGGTGGCGGCGACGGGCACCGCGAGGAGAAGATCGACTTGCCCGAGGGTTGGCTGCGCGGGTTCAGTCAGATCCAGGCCGCCATGGCGCTGCCCATGCGGCGGGTGCCACTGACGGTGGCGGCGGTCTATTCACTCCTCGCGTACTTGAAGCGGCACAAGGCCAAGACGAGCCCGCGGGCGGTTCGCTTTGAGCTCGAAGACGGGGCCACGCCGAAGCTCGTGCTCGAGCCCTGGGAGAAGGCGATCGAGAGCCACGGCACGAAGTACAGTGGACCGAGCGCGGTGGGCCCGAACGCGATTCGAATCTGGGGGCGCCGGCGGCTCCTCGTGCTCAGTCGGCTGCTGCCCCTCGCGGACGGGGTCGACGTCTACCTGCTCGGTACCGGTCTTCCAACGTTCTGGGTCGTGCGCATGGGCGAGATGCGCCTGACGCTGGGGCTCTCCGGCTGGACCACCAACGACTGGACCCGCGGCTCGGCCATCGATTCCTTCCTGCCGCCCGTGGACGTGCCCGATCGCACGGTGGCGGCGCTGGCCACGGCGCTGCAGTCCCAGCGGCGCCTCGACTTCGCCGGGGCGGCAGCGGCTTCTGGCGGCACCGAAGCCGAGTCGGCCGCGGCCCTGGGTGAGTTGGCGCTGCGGGGCCAGGCAATCTACGACCTTGGGGCTGGTTGCTACCGCTGGCGCCAGGTGCTCGACATGGCGCTTTCCGATCGCGAGCTTGGGGATTCCAACCCTGAGCAGACTGAGGCTGCTTTGCTCGTCGCACGCAAAGCCGTCACGATCGAGGGCCGCGTGACACCGCCGAGCGGAGGGACGATCGCGAACGGTCGGGTCGACGGGATCCCCTGTGAGGTGAAGTTCGAGGACGACGGAAGGGTCGTCAAGGGCAAGTGCCTTTGCAGTCACCACCACAAGTTCGGCATTCGAAACGGGCCATGCCGGCACATCCAGGCCATGCGCGACGTCGTGCGCGGAGAAGCAGGAACCGCACCGGATTTGGAGAGCTGGTACACCCAGCGCAAGCTGTGGGCGCGCGGATGAAACGAGCGATTCCAACCTGGGTCCACGCCACCGCGCGTGGGTCCGCTACCCTCACGCAGGAGATTGAATGAGAGAAGGGCGCGGGACGATACGTACCGCCTGAGACTATTCTGCGGCGTTCCGCCGTGGTTGACACTGCTCCCCAACGCTTCCCCGAAGTCGTTGTTCGTTTGGCCGATGGCGCATCTATGCGACTCGACCAAGACGATCCAAGGCTCTCGCGTCGCATAGATGCGCCATCGGCCTTGGTGAACGACCTCGGTCCCGAGCCTCGAGGTCAGGTGTCACGGATCTGCCCGCCTCTTCTCTCGTTCGCTCTCCTCGCTCTGCCATGGGACTCTTCGACGCCCTCAAGCGACTCTTCGGCCCGCGCGCGGCGGCGTTCACGATCTGTCCGCATTGCCACTTTGTCTTCCAGAAGCCCACGCGCTGGTGTGTGTTCTGCCACAACGGTCGCAACGCCGATCGGGTGGCTTCGGGCCTGCGTTCCAGCCCGATGCCAAGGGGGGCTCACCCGACGTCGAGCGCGGAGTCGGCGCCCCAAACACCGAGGCCCACGGGGCTCGAGAACCTCGACGTGGGGCGTTTCCAGCCCCTGTCGACCAAGGACGCCCGGGGCACGATCCAGTCCCTGGGCGGCATCCGCTCGGCCTATCTCGATTCCCTTGGGGTGATCCCCGATGATTCTCTACCGCGGATTCAGATCATCGATCGGACGATGGTGGGGGCGGGGCTGATCACGGCCGAGGAGCTCCACGAGATCCACGAGGTCGGGCGCCACTACGAGGAGCTGCGGGGCGTGCGCGGCAGCGAGCATCGCAGGGCCACGGAGGCGGTGTCTGCGAGCCGAGCGGAGCGTCAGGCGCTGAAGGAGCAGAAGAAGCTCGAGGCCGCGAAGCGGCGCCAGGCGCGCGTGGAGGAAGTCGCGCGGCGCAAGGCCACCGACATCAACTTCCTCGGGCGGGGCGTGTCGGGGGGCCTCAGCGATCACCGTGCGAACCTCGAGACGCTCGAACGGCTTGGGTTTCCCAAGGTCAGCACCCCAGCGAACCTTGCGGCGGCCATGGGGCTCTCCGTTGGCCGGCTTCGGTTCCTCGCCTTCCACAGCGAAGCGCCCACGCGTGTGCATTACGTTGCCTTTCAAGTGCCCAAACGCTCCGGCGGGTCGCGCACGATCACGGCGCCGCACAAGTCCATGGCAGCGGCCCAGCGGTGGGTCCTGGATTCGGTGCTTTCGAAGCTCGCTTTTCACAATGCCGCCCATGGTTTTGTGTGCGGACGTTCGACCGTTTCGAACGCCGAGCCCCACGTGGGCGCGGACATCGTCGTGAACGCGGATCTCTCGGACTTCTTCGGGACGATCACCTTCCCGCGCGTGCGCGGCGCGTTCCGCGGGATGGGTTTTTCGCCAGCCGTGGCGACGGTCCTTTCGCTGCTCACCACCGAGGCGCCGCGCCGCCCCTTGACCTATGCCGGCGAGACCCGCTACGCGGCCACGGGGCCCCGCGCCTTGCCCCAGGGCGCGTGCACGAGCCCAGCGCTTTCCAACTGGATCACGCGCCGTCTTGACCAGCGTTTGAATGGCATCGCAGCCAAGCTTGGCTGGACCTATACGCGTTACGCGGACGACCTGACCTTCTCAGCGAGGCTCTCGGAGAATCCCGACGCAAATACGCACGTTGGCTACCTTCTGGCGCGACTTCGGCACATCGCCCAGGACGAGGGCTTTGCCGTCAACGAGAAGAAGACGCGCGTGCTGCGATCGAACGCAAGGCAGTCGGTGACGGGCATTGTCGTGAATGATCAGCTCGGCGTGCCGAGACCGCTCGTGCGGCGGATTCGCGCCATCCTCCACGGTGCCAAGAGCACCGGGCTCGAGGCGCAGAACCGTGAGGGGAGAACGAACTTCAAGGAGTGGCTTGGGGGCATGATTGCGTATATCGAGATGGTGTCACCGAAGCGCGGCGGGCAGCTGCGCGAGGAGTTCGAGGCGCTGCCCAAGGGCTGATCGGGGCCGCGGCCGAAGGGGCCCGGCGACGACGGGTTGAACGGGCCGATTGATTGCTAGAATGGGGGCATGGAAATCGCCATTCATGCGCCCAACATGCACGCCCAGGTCGACGCCCTCGAAGAGGATGTCAGGCACGCCCTTGCCCACTCCGCCGATCGACTGACGCGCGTCGAGGTCTTCTTGAAGGACGTGAACGCCGACAAGGGCGGCGTGGACAAGAACTGCGTCGTCGAGGCGCGCCCGCGGGGTCTGGACCCCGTGGCGGCCGAGCACACGGCTGCGACCCTCCACGAGGCGGTGCAAGGGGCTGCCCGGAAGGTCCAGCGCCAGCTCGAGCACCGCTTCGGGAAGCTCGACAGTAAGTAGCTACAGTGGCCATCGGCGGAGCCCCCCCCCAGAAACCGCGTCCGCCGGGGTCCAGGGGCTCGGTTCGCGAACTGAGCCCTCTAGCCACAATCTTGCTGTATTCCCAGGGCCTCCCGACTATCCTCCTCGCGCTATGAGCGCCACATCCGCCGAATACCGCGACCGCACCAAGGAGCTCCGCGGCAGGCTTAGCCTGCTGACGGAGAGTCTTTGACTACCCCACGAAACTGACGCGACTCCAGGAGATTGAAACCCTCCAGGAGAGCCCGGATTTCTGGAACGACCAGGAAAAGAGCCAGAAGCTCGTCAAGGAGATGAAGGGGCTCCGCCTCGTTGCGGACCCGGTCAAGGCCCTTCAAGCAGGGCTTGAAGAGGTCGACCTGCTCCTGGAAATGGTGGAAGAGGGAGGCGACATCGAAGAGGTGGCCGCCGAGATCGAAAGCGTCCTCGACGAAGGCTCGAAGACGGTCGATGCCCTTGAGTTCCGGGTCATGCTGGGGGGCCCCAGTGACTCCCAGGGTGCGTTCCTCCAGATCAGCGCGGGCGCTGGCGGCGCGGACGCATGCGACTGGGCCTCGATGCTCATGCGCATGTACATCCGCTGGGCCGAGGTCAAGGGCTTCGACGTCACCGAGGTCGAGCTCTCCGAGGAAGACATGGGCGGCATCCGCGGCGTCACGCTGCAGATCGACGGGCCTTATGCCTTCGGGTACCTCAAGGCCGAGACCGGTGTACACCGCCTCGTGCGCATCAGCCCCTTCGACGCCCAGGCGCGGCGCCAGACCGCGTTCGCCTCGGTCGACGTCACCCCCGCGATCGACGACGAGATCGACATCGAGATCAACGAGTCGGACGTCAAGATCGACACGATGAGGGCCGGCGGCGCGGGCGGCCAGCACGTCAACAAGACGGAATCGGCCGTGCGCCTGACCCACCTCCCGACGGGCGTTGTGGTGCGTTGCCAGAACGAGCGCAGCCAGCACAAGAACCGCGCCACGGCGTGGAGCCTCCTGAAGGCCAAGCTCGTCGCCCTCGAGGAATCGAAGCGCGACGCGGAGATGTCCAAGCTGTACGGC
Source organism: uncultured bacterium (assembly GCA_913058555.1). Classification (GTDB taxonomy): domain Bacteria; phylum Planctomycetota; class UBA1135; order UBA1135; genus Saltatorellus. The sequence continues at coordinate 1,536 of CAJXRJ010000184.1, read as the reverse complement.
GAGAAGGGCGAGATCGCGTGGGGCAGCCAGATCCGCTCCTACGTGCTGAATCCCTACCAAATGGTCAAGGACCACCGCACGAACGAAGAGGAAGGCAACGTGAGCAAGGTCTTGGACGGGGCGATCGACCCGTTCATGGAGGCCTACCTCAAGGCGCGCAAGACCTAGCGGTACGGGAGTGGGGCCCGAGCCCACGACGAAAGCCCGAGCCCACGAAGAAAGAAGGAGACTTGGGCGCCGAAGGGCGCCCAGGTCTCCTTCTTTAGGTCCTGGAATCGGGTTCTACTCCTGCAGCGCTACTCGCGCTCGAAGAGGACCTCGCCGGCGACGATCGTCATGTCGATCTTGGTGTCCATGATCTCGTCATCCGGGCACTTGAGGATGTCCTTCGAGAGAACGACGACGTCGCCGTACTTGCCGATTTCGAGGCTACCCTTCACTTGCTCCTCGAAGGCCGCGTAAGCGTTCGAAAGCGTGTACGAGCGAAGGGCCTCCATGCGCGTCATGCGCTCGCCCGGGAAGAACGTGGTGCCGTCGCTGAGCCGGCGGGTGACCGTCGAGTAGAAGCTCGCGATGGGGTCGAGGTCCTCCACCGGGGCGTCGGTGCCGTTGGTCACCACCGCGCCGGAATCCAGCAGCTTGCGCCACATGTAGGCGCCGCTCTCCGCGCGCTCCGGCCCCAGGCGCCGAAGCACCCAGGGTGCGTCCGAGGTGCAGTGCACGCCCTGCATTGCGGGGATCACGCCGAGCTTACCGAAGCGCGGGATGTCGTCGGGGTGCAGGTGCTGGGCGTGCTCGATCCGCCAGCGCAGGCCCTGGCGCTTGGGGTCGTCTCCGAAGAACCCCTCATAGATGTCGAGCACCTCGCGGTTGGCGCGGTCGCCAATGGCGTGAATGCACAGCTGCAGGCCGTGTTCGAATGCGATCGCCGCGCAGGCCTTCACGTCGTCGATCGGCACAGTGTTGAGGCCGGCGGTCTCAGGCAGGTCGGCGTAGGGCTCGAGGAGCCACGCGCCGTGGGAGCCGAGGGCCCCGTCGATCGAGCGCTTGATGCCGCCGACGGTCAGGTAGCCGCCTGCGTAATCCTTGAGCTTCATCTTCGGGAGCTGCTCGCGGAGCTTGCCCGCGGGCTCCCGCAGGAGCATCCAGACCCGCACAGGCAGAGTCCCCGCGTCGGCCATCTCCTTGAGCACTTGCACGTCTTCGAAGGAGCTACCCGCGTCCTGGAAACTCGTCACGCCCTTGCGCAGGCACTCGAGGGACGCGAAGCGCGCCATCTCCTGGGGGTCGCGGGGTCGTGCCCTCATGTAGGCGCCCTGGAGGAGCCGCGATGCGGTCTCGCGGAGGGCTCCGGTGGGCTTGCCGTCGTCGTCGCGGACGATCTCTCCGCCCTCGGGGTTCAAGGACTCCCCAGTGATCTTCGAAAGCCGCATCGCCAGGTCGTTCGCGAAGGTCGCGTGACCGCTAGCGTGGGTCAGGATCACCGGATCTGTCTCTTATACACATCTGACGCTGCCGACGATATGCAGTGTGTAG
>CAJXRJ010000183.1 GCA_913058555.1 uncultured bacterium | reverse complement strand
GCCCCCCATCGCCCCCAAATCGAGGCAGTCCCCTGCCGGCGCCTCAGCGTTTTTCGGCGAAGAGCTCTGCGGTGCGCAGGATCATCGGTCCGCGTGATCGGAGCCGAACAAAATGGTCCAGCGGGGAGGCAGCGCCCAGGAAACGATGGAACTTCAGGTCGCGACCATTCACGGTCAGCGCCTCGAGGGTCTTCCCTCGGATGGCGAGGCACACCTTTACCGTCTGCCCCTTCTGGAAGCGGATGCACGGCTTCGCCTCGAACTCCTTGTAGCTGGAGCGGCGGCCGTCATTGACGTGCTTGTAAAGCGCCCGGAGATCCCCGCGGCCGAACCAGGCGTAGCTGTCGACGAAAAGCGCGTGGTAGCCCTGGAGCGAGACGCAAAATAAATGGCCGTCTGGGTGAGCGTCCCCCGGCGTGACGTGGAGGACGACGCTGATCTCTTGGTCGAGGTCCACGGGAGCCACGAGGGGAAGCGTGGGTCCCAAGGAGCTGGCGAAGAACGTGGTGCGATCCGGAAGCGCCGTGTCGAGGGTCAATCCGTCCACCGATCGGCGCCAAAGACCGCTCCGCCAGCTTCCAAACCGTTCGGCACTGCGGGCCGGCTCCCACTTCAAGGGCGCGTCGAGCTCCACATCTCCCATGGGTTCATCCACGAAATGCCACACCACGTGCACGTCGTCGCCGCTGGTCGCTTGGTTGGGAGTCCCGTAGGCGCTCGCGATGGTGGCCTTTTCCTCGGCGACACCCGGCTCCGGCCCCGGTTCCCCTTGATCGGCCCCCTGCGTCTTCGCGGGCGCACTGGCAGCCACCGCGGCGCGAATCCTCTCATTTAGGCTCCAGAGCAAGGCCTCCGCGGCCGGCGGATCGTTCACCGGGAGCACACGGGCCGCTTGGCGGGGCTTGCCTTCTGCCAGCCAAAACGCCGCGAGTGTCAACCGCTGCTTGGGACCGAGCGATTGATCCTCCCCAAGGCCCGCGAAGTTGCGCAGATCCTCAGCGCTCACGCGCGAGCTCCGGTCAGGATCGACCTCGGAAACGTCGGTCACGCGCACGAGAATCTCCTGTCGCGACGGGGATCGATCGCGGGTGCGGAACCGGAATCCACCCCGCAGGAGATCCCCGGCGTCGCGGCTCACGGTGCCGGCACGACGGATGCCCGCGAACGTCAACACGATGGGCTTGCCTGCCGCCGCCTCGATCCCAGCAACGGCCCGGTCCATGAATTCCTGAAGCCTGGCCACCTCGACGATCCGGGGGTCGATGGCGTCGAAAGTCGACGAGCGCCAAGACTCGGCCCGGGCTTCCTCAAAGAGGTCCCGTGCGGTGCTGTAGTCGCGCTTGGCCAGGCTCGCTGCGGCGGCTTGCTCCAGGCGGCGCAGCTCCACCAGCGCCAGCGTCTCCCTTCGCTGGGACTCCGCCCGACTGATTCGATCGGACGCAGCCTCCACTCGCGTGTTGAAGGAAACCTCAAGCTCCGGCGGCAGCCCCGTGGCGCGGAAGCCCGTGCTCTCGAGGCGCTGCGACAGGGCGGATGTGAATCGAACGGCGGCGTCGATCTTGTCGGTCACGATGCCATCCGTAATGTCATCGAGGAACTCCTTCTCCACCCTATCGATCGTCTCCCGCGCCGTCTCCACGGCGCTTGCCGCTGTGCGGGTCACGAAGGACTGTTCCCAACTCAGGCGAATGGCGATCGACCGCGCAATCTGACGCCGCTCATCCTCACCAAGGCCGCGCAGGTCAAGATCCACGCCGTCCCTTGTGAGCCACGCAGTCGTCGACCCCAACGACAGCCAATCGATCGCCTCCTGGAAACGGCCGCTCTCCACAAGTGGGGTGTGCTCGTCCTTGAGGAGCCGGTCCAGTGCGCTCTCCAGAGCCGATTCGGCCGCCCCGATCGCGGCGACTTTGGCCGTCCCGAGCCGCTGCGATTCTTCGTCAACGAACTCCTGTGCCCGCCGGGCAACGCTGCCCGCGGGCAGATCCGCCGGGGCGGCGTACCCCGTTCGGCGCCGCAGCTCGGTCATGAACTCGCCTCCGATCGCTAACTGGGCCGCCGGGAAGTCGCGCGTTCGGAGCGCACGGTCGAGCCTCTCCCGGGCGGACTGAATGGTGGCGTCCACCTCCGTTTGAAGGGCATCTTTGACGCGCACCACAAGCTCGTTCTGGAAGTACTTGGCCCTGGCTGGCAGGGACTCCAGCTCCGGTGAACGCAGCTCCAGGAGTGCGTCAGCATGCATGAGTGTCCCGCCCTCAAACCCGTCGCGGATCGATCGGAGTTCGGGCCAGTCCCCCACCGAGACCTGCGCAGAAATGGGGCCGGATGGCGCCCGCTCCTCCCACGGACGCGCGGTGATCGCCCACGTGACAACGATGACGGCGACGAGCCCCGCCGCGCCCAAGGCCCTCCCCACCCAGGCGGGGCGCCGCGACGCAAACGCATCGATCTGACTGCCACGCAAGTCGAGGCGTCGCCGCTCCCGCAGCGTCTCGATGTCCGCAACGAGCTCCCATGGTTCCTGGTAACGCTGCTCCGTGTCCCGCGTCAGGCACTTACGGAGCAGGAGCGCGAAACCCTTCGAGAGTTCCGGCGAGTACTCCCGTGGATCCACGACCGGTTTGTAGAGCACGCGGGACAGGATCTCGGCCACGCCGCCACTGGTTTCACCGTCTTCAAAGGAGAACGGCGGCCTGCCGCAGACCGCGTGATACATCGTCGCGCCCAGGGACCAAAGGTCGCTTCGAATGTCCGCCTTGCTTGGGTCGCGGGCTTGCTCGGGGCTCACGTAGTGCGGGGTCCCAAGGGTCGATCCGGTCTTGGTAATCGACGGGTCGTTGTGGCCCATGGCCAAGCCAAGGTCCACCAAGCGTGCGCGCCCGCGTCGATCCACGAGGATGTTGGCTGGCTTGATGTCGCGGTGCACGACTCCGACCTCGTGGGCGTGCTGAAGCGCGTCACACAGCGGACTGAAAAGCCGCAGGCACTCGCGTTCCGTCAAGGAGCCACGCTCGGCGATGCGCCGGGAGAGACTCACGCCCTCCACCAGTTCCATGGCATACCACCACAGCCCGTCCTGCACGCCAAGATCGATGGCGCTGATGATGCTGGGGTGTGCGAGGCGCGCCGCGAGCCGTGCCTCTCGCTTGAGCCGCTTCACGGCCCTGCGGTTCGTGATGAGCTCCCGGTGCAAGACCTTTAGGGCCACGGGCCGTTCCACGGCCTCCTGGCGGGCACGGTAGACGACGCCCGTGGCGCCCCGCCCGATCACTCCTTCGACCACGTAGCCAGGAATCCGCGGCGGCTCGTCGACCCCTGCAAACAAATCGTGCTGGCTGTCCGAAGCGTGGGCCACGTCGATGTGGGGTGCACCCGCGTTCGCACTGGCCTCCGGCTCCACGATCGCTTCCCCGTCTGCGCTGACTTCCGCGTCCCCCTGGGCATCCCCTTCGGAAGGAGCGGCCGGAGCGGATTCGATGTCCGCCTCTGGATCCGCAGGCATCGCATCCGGCACAGGGTCCCCGATCACGTCCCCTTCTTCGAAGAAGCGCTGAGCCTCGAACGGCTTGAGCTCGACGACGGGCTCGTCGTCTGGTTCGCGGGGACTCACTTAAGGGCTCCTAGGCGCCTGTGGTCTTCGCTTCTGCGTCGGCGCTGTCGTCGCCCTTGGCCGCCGGGCGGCGCTTGGTCTTGCCGATGCCGTACTTATCGAGCTTGCGCTGGAGCGCGAAGCGGCTGATGCCCAGGCCTTCGGCCGCCCGGCTCTTGTTGCCGCCCGCTTGCGCCAGGGCCGCCTCGATGGACCGACGCTCAAGATCCGCCACGGCGGTCTTGATGTCACCCGCCTCGACGACCTGCGAAGCACCGTGGCTCTCGCCCCCGCGCCCGCGGCCCGTTCGAACCGTTTCCGAGAGGTGCTCCATGCGGACCTCGCCCTCGGACAGCACCAAGAGCCTGCGCATCTCGTTCTCCAGCTCCCGAACGTTGCCCGGCCAGTCGTGGCCGCACAAGGTGGTCATCACGTCGTGGGGCAAAGCCGGCGCGTCCCGGCCGGCCTCACGGGCCGCCATGAGCAGGAGGTGCTCCGCCAGCAGCGGGATGTCGTCCCGGCGATCGCGCAGGGCCGGCAAATCCACGGAGAGCACGGCGATGCGGTAGTAGAGGTCCTCGCGGAACGTGCCATCGCGCACCATCTCCTCGAGGTTCCGGTGGCTCGCCGCCAGGATCCGCACGTCGACCTTGACGGTGCGATCGGATCCCAGCACCCGGAACTCCGACTCCTGCAGGACCCGCAGGAGCTTCTTCTGCATCTCGGGGCTCATGTCCCCGATCTCATCCAGGAAGAGGGTGCCCCCGTCAGCCTGTTCAAGGAGGCCCTTCTTTGATTTGTAGGCGCCCGTGAAGGCCCCACGCACGTGCCCGAAGAGCTCCGACTCGAGAAGCGTGTCCGGCAGCGCGGCGCAGTTCTCGGATACGAACGGCTTGTCCTTGCGGGCGCCGTTTCGGTGGATCGCGCGGGTGATGAGCTCCTTGCCGGTGCCACTCTCGCCATGGATAAGAACGGGCAGGTCCGACTCGACAATGCGGTCGAGGGAACGGAATACGGTGCGCATGGCGTCGGAGCCACCGATCATCGAGCTGTAGTCGTAGCGGCTGCGCTCACGGTCCAGCTCGCGCCGGACGACGGCGAGCTCGTTGCCCTGGTCCCGCACCTTCCTTCCGAGCTGCTCATTGAGCCGCTCGATCTGCTGGCGCGACGTCTCGAGCCTCCCGTTCTTTTCCCGCAGGGACGCCACCAGGCGAGCGTTCTGGAGCGCGATGGAGGCCTGGGCACTGAAGAGCTCCATCAGCTCGAGGTCGTCCGCGCTGAACGCGCCATATTGTAATCGGTTGTCCACGTAGAGAACGCCGATCACCTTCCGCTCCAGGAAGATCGGAAGGGACATCACCGACCGCAGTCGCAGCTCCTCGACGCTCGCCATCCCGTCGAAGCGGTCGTCCTGGCTGGCGTCCACGGAGAGGACCGGCTGCCCCTCCCGCGCCGCGCGCCCCGCGATGCCCATGGAGAGCCGCGAACGGGGGACGACGATGTCCGAATGGTCGAAGGACCGGGCGACGCTGACCGTCATCTGCTCCACGTTGGGGACACCCGGGGTCCGATCCCCGGGGGTGCGCCCATCGTCCAGGAGAACAAAACCGCGCTCGCCCCCCACCAGGGACACCGCCGAGTCGACGATCTGTCGAAGGAGGCGCATCAGGTCGGTCTCGCCCGTTAGCTCACGGGTGATCTTCGCGAAGACCCGCAGGTTCTCCCTCTCCCGGCGGGCCTCCCCCGTCATGGTCGCCAGGCCGGACTCGTCGTTGGCGGCGTGGATCGTCGCCTCCGGCTCGAGGGCGATCTCGACCCCTCCGATGGAAATGCAGTCGCCGACCCCTACGAGACGTCGGGTGACCCGATCGCCGTTCACTAGGGTCCCGTTGGCGGATCCAAGGTCGATGATCCAAGACTCACCGTCGCTCGTCTCGAGGCGGGTGTGATGCCGGGACACCCGACTGCTCTGGAGCCGCAGATCGTTATCCATGGCCCGCCCGATGGTGATGACGGGCTGATCTAGCTCCAGATCGGCGCGGACGCCGTCTTCGATGACCGTGAGTTTCATACGTGTCTGTGAATGGGTCTTCCGGCGATGGGGATCGACGCGGATAGAGCGATACCGCACAAGGGTCCCCTGGTCTCCGTTTCCTCGTTCGAAAATCGCACAAAGTTTGGCCTGGGGGACTCAAGGGCCCCAAGGAGAGGCGCAATCGACATCCCAGATGCCCCGGGCTGGTACGGGCTGGTACGCTCGCGCCATGCGAAACCCCAGCTCTCCCATCACCCCGTGGCCAGCCCTCAGCCTGCTAGCGCTCCCGATCCTCGGGCTCGCCACGGCTGACGCCGCCGCGGCTGGCCCAGCCGCCTGGATCCCGGCGCCCGCGGCCCAGGACCACAAGGCCCCAGCCATGTTCCGGGACCTGGACTTTCCGGCCGCCATGGCCGCCGGCAAGGCCGAATCGAAGCTGATCCTGCTCGATGCCATGACGAGCTGGTGCGGGCCTTGCAAGGTGATGGACGCGACGACCTGGGTCGACGCGGACGTCACCAAGTGGGTGGCTGCAAACGCCGTGGCGGTGCAGCTCGACATGGACGTGCACGAGTCCGTGAAAACACAGATTGGGGTCAAGGCATTCCCGACGATGGTGCTGCTCCGTCCGGATGGCTCGGAGTTCGATCGTGTCGTCGGGCTCAGGACGCCCGAGGAGATGATGGTCTGGCTACGCGGCGCCGAATCAGGCACGCGCGAGATCGATAGGGTGCGCGCCCAGATGGCGAAGGTCGCTTCCGATCCAAAGAGCCAACCCATGGCGCGTGCGCGACTTGCGTCGGCTGCGCTGAGCCTTGGCGCCCTGGAGGAAGCGGAGCAGTTCGCCCTGTGGCTCTGGGCCCACAACCCGGAAGACGAAGGCGACTCGCTCTTCCTTTCCCGATGGCGTCAGGGGCAAGGCCGCAACCTCACTGGTGAGCTCCTGAGCGGCGGCAGCCAGGACTTTGCGGCGGCCATCGCGAGGCAGATCGGCCAGCGCGAGGCGCAGCTCGATCAGGCCGAGGACGCCCGACTCCGGGCCGAGTGGATCTCGCTCCTGCGCGCCTCCGGCCGCGCCGGCGACGTGGCCCGTTGGGCCTCGATCTTGGCCGTCGAGCCCAGCGGACAGGACATCCTCAAGGGCCACGGCGACACGATCTTCGACCTCCTCGTGGACGAGGGCCAGTGGGCGGCCGCGGGGCACAGCCTGAAGCGCCCCCTCGATCGTGTTCGATTCCTTGGGGACAACCTGGGTGCCTACGACCTCAAGCCCGAGGACGATGGCGCCACGGACGGCAAGAGCGTCCCCATGGTCCCCATGGGCGCGATGAAGCCCGCGACCGGCACCAAGCCGGCGGCAGCGCCGAAGGAACAGGACCGACGAAAGTCGATCCCGGCCATCCCGCTCGGGGGCATGAGGCCCGCAACGAAGAAGGCCCAAGCGAAAGAGACCTCCGCCGGGCAAGAAGGCGCCCCAAAGTCCATTCCCGCCATCCCCCTCGGGGGCATGAAGCCTGCCACCAAGGGCAAGGCCATGCCGGCGATTCCCATGGGCGGAGGGGCACCGAAGAGCGTCGAGGCGCGACCCGCACCGAAGACTGACCAAGAGGTCGCGATCGAGGTTCGCGCGCGCTTGACCCATCAGCTGCGGCGCACCGCGGCTCGGCGTTACGCGGCCCTGCACGCCGCCGCGAGGACCGCTGAGGCCGACGCGGTCGCCGCTCTTCTCATGAAGTATGCGGACGACAACCCATCACGGGCCGCCCTGGTGGGCTGCGCCATGCGCGCCGGCCAGCTCGGTGCGCGGTCTGACGTTCACCTCGACTGGCTCGACGACATCGCCCGGGGCGCCGCACGCTAACCGAGTGTCAGCCCACGGCTAGCCCAGCCTCTCAGTTGGCCAAGAAGCCGTCGATCGCGCCGCGCAGCTCTCCGCTGTTCGGCGCGATTTTGCTGGGGAAGAACTTCACGTCGCTCCCGTCCTTCGAGACGACGAACTTGCAGAAGTTCCACCCCGGCCGCTCGCCTGTCAACGCCGCGAAGCGATCGAAGATGGGGCTGTCCCCGTCCTTCGTGCCGGTCTTCGCAAGCATGTCGAACGTCACGCCGTAGTTCTGGGTGCAGAACGCGCGGATCTCCTCCGCGCTGCCCGGCTCCTGGCCGCCGAAGTCGTTGCTGGGGATGCCGACGACGGCGAACTCCTCGCCCCCGAGTTCCTCGGAGAGGGCCTGGAGCCCGGCGTAGTGCTTGGTGTAGCCGCACTTGCTGGCCACGTTGACAAAGACCGTCACCTTGCCTTCGTACCGGTCCAGGGAGATCTCCTCGCCTTCGAGGGTCTCGGCGCCGAGGGCATACACCGACGGAGCGCTGGGGCTTTCCGTCTCCGCGGCCCCCGAGCTGGACGACCCCTGGGAAGGATCCGGGGCGGGATCCTGAACCTGGGGCTCGGAGCCACAGGCGGCGAGGCCGAACGGAAGAGCCAGCAGTAGGGCGGGTGCGAGGAGGGCTGTGGGACGGAACATGGGTCTTCTAGCGATGGGGATCGCGCGGGGTCCAGGGGGAGTGAATCAATCGAACGCTAACGGGTCGTTCGCCGCCCGCGGCCGGTTGGTGGCATGATTCGCGCAGAAGCCTTCGAGTGACGCTTATGACTGACGAATCAAAAGGACGCTGGTACGAGGACGGCCTGCCGTTTTCGTGCACGGCCTGCGGGAACTGCTGCAAGAGCCGCGGGGAGTACAGCCACGTATACCTGCGGGAGGAGGAGGCCGAACGCATGGCCAGCCACCTCAATCTCACCCTTGAGGCGTTCATGGATGCCCACGCCCAGATCGACGAGGGTTGGATCATCCTCAAGCCTGGCCTCACCCAGTGCGCCTTCCTGCAAGAGGACGGCAAGTGCGGCGTCTACGAGGCTCGGCCGGTCCAGTGCCGCACGTGGCCATTCTGGGATGTGAACCTGAAGCAGGAGACCTGGGAGGGCGAGGTGAACCCCACCTGCCCGGGATCCCGCACGGGCCAGGTCCATTCGGCCGAAAGGGTCGAGGCCATCGCCAAGGCCACCGAAGACTGGTACGAGGATCGAATTGAGACGTGGCCGGGCCTCGAACCAGGCGCCTGAGGCCCTGGAACGCCGCCAGGGCGCCCATGGGCGCACGAACGGTGAGAGTTAGCTCAAACCTCGTTCAGGATTGCTCTCTGGGAGCGCAGGGGGGCCTGATTTCCCCCTATCCTCGCACGCGAAATCTCAGGCCCAACAGGGCCACGTCCCTGCGGCGCGCCGGAGATTGCCACACCCCCCAATCACTCCAGATCCATGAAGTTCACGGCACAACTCGCCTCCTTTGCCGCGCTGACATCGCTCGCCAGCGCGCAGATCACTTTCAACGAAATCCGCATCGACCAGCCTGGTGGTGATACCGACGAGTACGTCGAGCTCCTGGGTCCTCCGGGCATGTCCCTCGACGGGCTGTCCTACGTTGTGATCGGCGACAGCGGTAGCGGCATCACCGCTAACGGAAGGCTCGACATGGCCTTCGATCTCACTGGCAATTCGATCAACGCGAACGGATTCTTCACCATCGCCGAGACCAATGCGACCCTCGGCGGGACGATCGACCTTACGGACAACGTTCTGAGCTTCGAGAACGGCGACAACGTCACGCACCTCATCGTCGCGGGCAACACGGCGGCGGTTGGCGACGACCTCGACACCGACGACGACGGCATCCTCGATATCACGCCGTGGACCTCCATCATCGACTGCGTGGCCCTCATCGAGGAAGCCAACCCTCCGAGCGGCACCGAGTTCGAGTACGCGACGTCCCTTGGCTACCCCACGGTCGGACCTGACGGCAACTTCGTGCCCGGGCACGTGTTCTTCTGCGGCGGCTCCGATTGGCGCATGGGCACCTTCGCGCTCAGCGGCATCGACTCCCCGGGCGCTGCGAACTCGTGCCCCGCTCTCCAGGTGGCCTTCTGCGACGCAATCGCGAACAGCTTCTCGACGGACGGCTCGTACGTCACGCTCGACAGCGCCAGCGGCGGCAGCATCGCGGCCAACGATGCGTCCCTGGTGGTCGTTGACTCCCCGGACGGCCAGTTCGGCCTCTTCGCTCAGTCGATGTCGGAAATCCCGCCGATGATGGCCACCTTCGGCGGCAACATCTGCCTTGGGGATCCCATCCAGCGCATCAACTTCCCGATCATCCCGGTCGGCAACACCGCGAGCTACGCCCTCGACTTCGTCAACGGCGGCGCAGAGGTCGGCACCATGCCCGGCGTCACGATGTACTACCAGTGGTTCCACCGCGACACGATCGGCGGCGGCGGCAACTTCTCGGAAGGCCTCGCAATCACCTGGCTCAACTGATGCAAGCGCATTGAAGTCAGCGCCGGGGCGGCTCGCCCCGCGCTGACCTTGCCTCACTCGGGCGCCGGACGTTCTTCGTCCGGCGCCCGAGTTCCGTTTAACGAAGGTGGATCACTCGCCCTTGAACTGCGGCCGGCGCTTCTCCGAGAAGGCCGCCAGCGCCTCGAGCCGGTCGGTGGTCGGCAGCACCTTGTCGTAGCACCGGGCCTCGATCTCGAGCCCTTGGTCGATCGGTGCTTCGGTCCCACGGTCGATCGCCTCCTTGGCCGCGCGCACGGCGACCGGCCCGTTGCTGGCGATCGTCTCCGCCAGCTCCTTGGCCGCGGCGGGGAGACCCTCTTTCGTCGCGACGCGGTTGAGGAGGCCGATGCGCTCGGCCTCACTGGCGTCCAGCTTGCGGCCGGTCAGGATCAAGTCCTTGGCCCGGCTCGAGCCGATCAGGCGCGGCAGGCGCTGGGTCCCGCCGGCGCCGGGAATGATCGCCAGGGTGGTCTCGGTCAGGCCGAAGGTGGCGGTGTCCGCGGCGATGCGCAGGTCGCACGCGAGCATGAGCTCCGTCCCGCCCCCGAAGGCAAAGCCCTGGACCACGGCGATGGTTGGCTGGGGCATGGTCGCCACGTCGTCCATGACCCCGCGGATGTTGCGGACGAAGTCAGGCACGCGCTCCGCTGGCATCGTCTTGCGCTCCTTCAGGTCGGCGCCCGCGCAGAAGGCCCGATCCCCCGATCCGCCAATCAGAATGCACCGGATCGTCAGATCGCCGCGCAGCTCCTCAAGGAGCGTGCGGAATCGTCGCAGAGTAGGGAAGGAGAGGCAGTTCATTACCTCAGGACGCTCGATGGTGAGCCACACGAGGTCCCCTTCGCGTCGCATGGAGACAAGCTCGGGCTGGTCGGGGACGTCACTGGGGAACTGATCGAGAACGGAGGTCATGGGCTTGGGAGGGGCGGTCAGAGATGCGTAGGTCCGGCTCCGGCCGGAGGTGCCCGAGCTTGCGCTGGGGGGAGATCGCCCAGAGGATAGGGTCCGGGCTGTCTCTTATACACATCTGACGCTGCCGACGATATGCAGTGTGTAGA
>CAJXRJ010000182.1 GCA_913058555.1 uncultured bacterium | reverse complement strand
CGAGATCATGCCTAGTCTCGTGGGCTCGGAGATGTGTATAAGAGACAGGGGCGTCCGATGGGTCGAATCCAGAGGAGGCTCAACCCGAAGGCGCCCAAGCCGTGGGCTCGAGCCTTGAACAGGCCTACGCGGAGGCCGCTGTTCACATGGAGCGCCCCTTGGATCTTGCGGCCCTTGAGGCCGCTCTGGTCGCCATCCCCAAGGAATTGACACCCACGCTGGACCCGTCATTGACCCAGCCCGGGGACCCGAAGGACTTTCCCGCTGGGAGCCACATTGGCGGCATTCCCGTGCGGATCATCCGCGAGCGGCACCCCTCGACAAACGTTCTGCTTCGGATCGCCACGGTGCGTGCGACGCCCGCAGATACGCAATCTGCCGACCTGGAGGGTGCCGGCGATCGGCAGGCAGCGGCTCCGCGCCCCATTCTCCATGGCCCGGAGTGGCTCTATCACGATAGCGGAGCCCTCCGTTCCACCCTCTGGTGGAACCAGGACGTGAAGCACGGCCCGATCAAGCAGTGGCGGCCCGTGGGCACCTGCATTTTCGAGGGGCGCTTCAAAAACGGCCAAAGGGACGGGCTGCGCCGCGAGTACTCCAAGGCCGGCAAGCTCCTCGAGGTTCAGGTCTACGCCGACGGCAACCCCCATGGCCCGTACCGGGCGTGGTATGCGAAGGGCGACAAGAAGGAGGAGGCGTACTTCGTGCGCGGGCGCTACGAGGGGCCCCGCAAAGCATGGGGCCGTGGGGGGCTGCTCGTGGTGAGCGAGAACTACAAGGACGGTCTCCGGGACGGTCGCTGGTCCGATTTCGATCCGGAGTCGGGAACGCCCCGGAGTTGGGGAACCTTCGCCGCAGGAAAGCGCGTTGGCATCTGGCAGACCGGGTCGCCGGCGGGCGTCCTGCTGGAATCCCAGGAGTACAAAGACGGCGTCATGCACGGGGAGGCGCGGGTTTGGGCGCCCAACGGAGAGCTCATCGAGCGATCCCATTACGACTCCGGGCGGCAGACTGGCCCGTCCTCCACCTGGTACGGCACCGGATTGCCGCAGTCCGAGGGAGAGCTGGTCGACGGGGCTCGCACGGGGCCGTGGGTTTACTGGAGGGAGGATGGCTCCGTGAACGACACCTGGTCCGGCATTTACGAGAACGACCTGCGCATACAGCCGCTCGAAAAGGACCCGGCGCCCAAGGCCCCGAAGTAATCCCCCCGAGGAAAGCCAGGACCCAGGCCGACTGGTCAGGTTTTCCCGTCATGGCACTGGCTGCCCTTGAGGCAGACCCCTGATTTCCCAAAGACAGAGATTCCCTCCCATGTGGAGGGCGGCGCGATCCGAAGATCTCCAGAACAGTGATCCCCGAAACGCTCCTATGAAATCCACCCCCGACCCCATGAGACGGTCTTTCTGGCCTTTGACCCGTGCCGTAAGCGCGGTGATCGTGACCTTTGCCCTTGGCCAGGGGGCCCTGGTGACGGCCCAAGAGCCCGACTCCACGCCAGCACCGGCGGGGTCTAACCAGGACGGCAAGCTGCCGGTTCCCCCGGTAACGGCCTCGATGCGGATGGAGGCGGATCCCGCGTTCACCGCGCCACCCGAGGAGATTCCCGCCGTGGAGGGCGCGGAGCTCACCTCGTTCCTGCACTCCAGCGGGGCCGTGGCGCGCAAGGGGTATCTGAAGGACGGCGCGCGCGTCGGCCTTTGGATCTCATGGCACGCGAACGGGCGCCGCGCCACGCTCGGGGCCTATTCGAACTACAAGCGCGTCGGGCCGTGGGTCATCACCAAGCCGGATGGAACCAAGGTCGAAGGGCAGTACGACGCCGAAGGCCGGCGCCAGGGGCTTTGGCGTACCTACGCTCCGAACGGCAGCCTGCGCCTGCGGGCATTCTGGAAGGATGACCTGCGCACCAACATCTTCGAACGCTTCTATCCCAGCGGCCTGCGCGCGGCGTTTGTGACGTACTCGGGCGGCCTGAGGAACGGGCAGAGCACGAAGTACAACATGATGAGCGGATTGCCCCTGGAGCAAGGCTCCTGGAGCGGCGGCCGTGAAGATGGACCATGGCGCACCTGGCACAAGAACGGACAGCTGTCGAGCGAAGGCGCCTACGAGCGTGGCCGCAAGGTGGGTCCTTGGGTCGAGTATCACGACAATGGTCGGCGCTACCGCGTGGGGTCGTATGTCAACGGCGTCCAATCCGGGGAGTGGGTCGGCTACTTCAAGCGGGGCGAACGTGAGTTCGTTGGAACGTTCAAAGGCGGCGTTCTCGATGGGCCCTACGTCGGGTTCTGGCCGAGCGGCGACAAGCGTGGCGAGGGCAGCTACTCCAAGGGCGTGTTCGAGGGACCATGGAAGTTCTGGGGCCGCGATGGACAAGTGGACCCCGCTCAGACAGGCACCTACCGCGGCGGAGATTTGATTCGATGAAGCGCCCCCCATTCCCACAGGCAAACCCGATGAACGATTCCAGCCACGAGCCCAGCACTCGGGTCCACGCACCCAAGTCCATCACCGGCCGCGCTGCGGCATGGGTGGCCTACGGCGCCATTCTCACCGGAGCGACCGCGTTCGCGAGCCTCTCCGCCGGGTCCGAGGCGAGCGGCGGCCGCGGCCCGGTCCTGCGCTTTGAGCGCTCGACCACGATGGGCGCGAGCCTCACCCTCGCGGAAGAGCACTCCCTGGAGATGGGCGGCCTTGTGCTCGAGGTGGGCGATGCGGATCCCGTGTCAAGCTCCGTGAAGCTGCACGTCTGGTCCGGGGTGCTGTCGTACCTCGTGGACGAGATCGATCCGCAAACGGGATTGCTCTGCCGGCGCTACGACCGGTCCAAAGGCGTGATCCAATCGGGTCAGATCGATGAGTCGGGACAGGAGTATCGTGGCCCAGAGATGCCCCTTGTTTCGCCCCTGGAAGACATCGGTGTCGCCTTCACTCCCAAATCCAGCGCGCCGGCTGGTTTCGCGCGTCATTACGACTCCTCGAAGGCCCTGAACGAGACGTTGTTGCCGCGCCTGGCGCCGCCCCGGGATTGGGGCACCCTGCTTCCGCCTCTTGGTGCCGATGGTGTGCCGAAGCGCGTTGAGTTGGGGGCAGAGTGGGACGTTGCGCCCGCGGCCCTCGCCTGCGCGCTCTCACCCACAGGCGACCTACTGATGGAAGGGGGAGAGGGCATGGAGCCTCGCATGCTGCGCGCGTACTTGAACGGCGTCGGAGGGAGCCTTCACCTCGGATTTGAGGGCATCGTCGACGGCACGGCCAAGGCCCGCTTCGTTCAACAGGGGGCCGATCCCGACGACGGCAACTTCGCCGACATCGAGATCGACTTCGACATCGCGCTCTCCGTCGATCGCGGTGAATTCATCAAGGAGAACCGTGCCATCGCCCTGGAGGACCTCGATGGGGAACTTCTGGCGGTGGATCTGGAGCAGTCCTTCCGCGGCAAGGTCAAGTTGCGTTGGTCCCTGGATTCCAACGGTCCCATCTCGTGTGCGACCGACTGCGACGAGTCGGTCATCATGGCCGTTCAGCTCGCCGGGGTCGACGGTACGGCGAGTCGACAAACGGTGACGATGATCGGGGACCTCAACGTGGCCGTGGCGTTCCAACCTGTGCCCCTGCGCCGCTCTGCACGGGCGCAGTGAATCCCGGGGAGGGCGGGATGGCACCCGTCCTCTTCCTGTTTCGAGAGGGTTCCTGCCTCGCGTGGGGCCACCCCTCTCGGGCCCTCGGGATTCAGATCACTCGGTGATTTCGATCTCGAGGGCGTTGCTCAGGACGCCGCCGCTGGGGCCACCGTCGGGGACCCAGGCTTGGACGAAGAGGCGTGTTCCGATCAGCGGCGTGGCGGCCAGGTCGAGGCTGACGATGCCCGAGCCGTCGAGGGTCGTGAGGAGCGCCGCACGGCGAAGGTTGCCACCGATGTGCAGGGTGCCGAAGGGCGTGGCTGCGGTTGCGCGGCCCGTGCCCACCGCGATCAGTCCGGTGCGGAACCCGAGGGTGCCGCCGCCGCTCACGAACAAGTCGATGGATCCGGCCGTCGCGCTGGGAAGACTGCTCCAGCCAAGGACGACGTCGGTTCCCATGGAGGAGACCCCGGGGGCGCCGTAGGCGATGGGGGGTGTCCAAGGCTCGCGGGTGGGATGGAACGGGTAGACGTTCGAAAGATCCGAAGGCCCCGAGCCGGGCATCTTGACCGCGATGTCCCCTGGGCCGACACCTTGGGGAACGGCGACTTCGATGACGGTGCCGCCCGCCGTGCTGGCGATCCCGGGGGCACGGACAATCGGATCCGCCATGGCATCGGTCGGCGCGTCCGGCGTGAACCAGATCTCGTTGTGGGTGGCATCGAAGTGCTCGCCTTCAATACGGAGGAGCGTGCCGTTCGCCACGAACCGGTAGGTGTCGATGCGCGGCTTGAGCGGGTCCGTCAGGCCATAGAGGAACTGGACACCATCCTGGTCGTCCTGCTCGATGGATCGCAGGTCAATCCCGAGGTCGGCGGTGACCTGATCCATGGTTGCGCCAGGAACGGCCGAGTGGTCGAGGCCGAGGGCGTGTCCGAACTCGTGGGTCATGATGCCCTGGATGTCCATGGGGCTTGAACCGAGCAGCGGGGGCGCTACTCGGTCATTCCAGTCGCGCACGTTGTTGTAGAAGCGAATGCGCCATCCGTCAGCGATGGGGATCTCGGTGAACGCGAGGGCGCCGCCGGAGCCGGCGATGACGGAGATGATGTTTCGGTTCGGGCCGCCCGCGACCAGGGACCTCCCCGCGAAGAAGGCGTCGAAGTTCGAGCCGCCTGATCCAAGTACATCCTGGGAAGGATCGGTGAGGCCCGAGCCGTGGGGGCGCGATCCCCATTCGGCGATGCCTTTGCGAATGGCAAGTTCAGCGCCGAGGGACCCGGGGAAGTCTGGGTCGGGCACCTGGTTCGTGTTCGCGAAGGCGCCCGTGAAGCCGTTGAGGATCCGAAAATCCCGCTGGGTCAGGTCGAGCATGTCCCCGTAGACGTTGAAGGACCGAGTCTCCGCCGGGCTGAGCAGGAAGAGGGCCCCAGCCAGGGCGAGCAGTGGCGGGCAGATTCGATTGGCTTGCATGGGTTCCTCAGGGGGTCCTTCGAGAAGGCTTGGACCCTTCCCCGTAAAAATACCCTGGGGGCGGCCCGGGAGTGGCCGGGGAGCCGCTGGAAGGCGGGGTCCAGACTGGGACGCGGGGGCGTACCAACCGGTTCCATGGACCCCGGGGCGCGATCTGGGGGCCCAAGATCCCAATTCGAGCCGTCATGGCTTGCCCTGGGCGATTCCGGCACCAAACTAGTCCGCCAAACCAGGACTTCGGGACGCCCCGAATCGGCTCCCCGGACCCCCCAAAACGACTGAACACCATGACCGCCCAGACCGAGACTCATCGCTTCGAAGCAGAGGTCCAGCAGGTCCTCTCGCTCGTCATCCACTCGCTCTACACCAACAAGGAGATCTTCCTCCGCGAGCTGATCTCGAACTCCAGCGACGCCCTGGACAAGCTGCGCTTCGAGTCGCTGACCGATCCGTCGCTCATGGACGCCGGCGAGACATTGGGCATCGCCCTCGAGGCGGACACCGAGACGGGCACACTGCGCATCGCCGACAATGGCATCGGCATGACCCGCGAAGAGCTGGTCCAGAACCTTGGCACGATCGCGAGCTCCGGCACGCGGCGTTTCCTCGAGGCGGCCGCCGACGGCGGGGACGAGCGCCCGGACCTGATCGGCCAGTTCGGCGTGGGCTTCTACAGTGCGTTCATGGTCGCTGACGAGGTCACCGTCGAGACCCGACGTGCGGGCTCCGACGAGGGCTGGCGCTGGACGTCCAAGGGCGACGGCAGCTACGACATCGAGCCGGTGGAAGGCCTCGGGCGCGGCACCCTCGTCTCGCTCAAGCTGCGTGAGCCGGCGGAGGGCGAAGAGGGCCAAGGCCCCAAGCGCTTCCTCGAGGAGTTCGCGCTGCGCGACGTCGTGCGCCGCTACAGCGACTTCGTCGAGTATCCCGTGCAGATGGAAGTCGAGCGCACGGCGCCAAAGCTCGATGACGAAGGCAAGCCGATCGAGGGCGAGTCGGAGACGACCACGTCTCTGGAGACGCTGAACTCACAGAAGCCGCTTTGGGCCCGCCCGAAGTCCGAGATCAAGGACGAGGAGCACGTCGAGTTCTACCGGCACCTGACCCACGACTGGAACGAGCCGTTCAGCAACCTTCTGTTCAGCGCCGAGGGCACGCTTGAGTACACCGCGCTGCTGTACCTGCCGTCGAAAGCGCCGATGGATATGTTCGATCCGTCGAACCGCGATTCGAACGTCAGTCTCTACGTGCGGCGCGTGCTCATCCAGAAGGAGTGCAAGGAGCTGCTCCCCCCGTGGCTGCGCTTCGTGCGCGGCGTCGTGGAGTGCTCGGACCTGCCGCTGAACGTCTCCCGGGAGACGCTCCAGGACGACCCGCGCCTTGGGCAGATTCAAAAGCGCCTGGTCAAGAAGGTGCTCGACGAGATGGGCAGCCTGCTCGAGAACAAGCGCGAGGAGTACACCGAGTTTTGGGAGGCCTTCGGCTCGGTCATCAAGGAAGGCATCTGGGGCGGAGACGATACGGACAACCGCGTGTCGAAGATCTGCCTCTTTGAAACCTCCAACGGTGAGGAGCTCACGACCCTTCCCGAGTACGTCGAGCGCATGAAGGAGGGCCAGGAAGAGATTCACGTCTTGACCGGCGCCAGCCGCGCCATCGTCGAGGGATCGCCGCTGCTCGAGTCCCTCCAGGAAAAGGGCGAAGAGGTCCTTTTCCTCGTGGACCCCGTCGACGAGTGGGTGCTCCAGCGCCTCTTTGAGTTCGACGGCAAGAAGATCGTGGCCCTCGACCGCAGTGACGCGAATGAGGACGACGACGAGAAGAAGAAACGCGAGGACCTTCAGAAGGAACACGAGGGCCTGCTCGGTTCCCTTCAAACCGCCCTCGATGAAGAGATCTCCGAGGTGCGCTTCACCGGCCGCCTCAAGGACAGCCCCGCCGTGTTGGTTGCCGGCGAAGGCGGTCTCTCCGGGCACATGGAGCGTCTGCTGAAGCGCAGCGGGCAGGACGTGCCTGACCAGAAGCGCGTGCTGGAGCTCAACCCCGATCACGAACTCGTGAAGAGCCTCGTGAAGCTGCACGGAGTGGATGCCAATTCGCCCCGTCTCGCGGAGGCCGCTGAGTTGCTCCACGGCCAGGCGCTGCTCGCCGAGGGCGGCGCGCCCAAGGATCCCAAGCGTTTCGGCAAACTGGTGACAGAGCTGCTCCTGAACTCCGTGAAGGGCTAGGGACCCTTCCCGATGAATATCGAAGCCGCGCTGGCAGCTGCGCATGACCTCGCGGTCCTGCCCAATCGCCGGCCGGCACTGCAGCTCCTCAGGGAGATCCTTGTCGAGGATCCCTATTGCTGCGATGCCCTCGCTCTGTATGCCTCGTGCCTACGGAGCGAGGGTTCTCTTGATGAGGCTTACGAAGTCGCTCTCAGGGCTGTGGCCTCTGAGCCGCAGGATCCGAGCGCGCTGGCCGGACTCGGCTGGTCGAAGTTCCTTGCCGATGAGGATGGCGAGGCCTACGGGCTGGCTCTGGCCGCGATTGCGGCGGACCCGGATAGCGCCGAGGGCTGGTGGTTGCGGGGGCATTGGTCCCTGCATCACCGCCGATTCGACGAAGCCGAGCGGGTCTCCTCCAGACTCCTTGAGCTGGATCCCACGGACGAGGACGGGCTGATCTTGCTCGGCAAGTCACGCTTGGGCTTGGGGCAAACCGAACTGGCAGCAGAGGCTTTCGAGGCAGCGCTCCGCATCCAGCCGGACTCAGCGGAGGCGCGCAACGGGCTTGCGCGGGTGGCGATGCTCGGTGGCGAGAACGCGCGCGCGCTGGCCCTTGCGGGGGAGGCGGCGCGAATTCAGCCTGCCGAACATGACGAGGCCGTGGAATTCCTGGCGTCCTACGGCCTCTTCGCGCGCATGTTTGGGGCCTCTTCGGGAGGAAGAATCGGACCGCGGTCCGCACTTGCCGTTAGTTGCTTGGCTCTCGGTGTCGGCCTGATTGCCCTGACGGCATTCGCGATCGTCGCCTCCGGCAGTTGGTGGGTTGTCACCCCATGGTTCTTGGGCATTCCGCTCACCTTCCTAAGCCTTGGTCTCGCCTTCGACGCCGCCTTGCCATGGGGAGTCCGTGGACGACACCTTTGGACCGTTTCTGCCATTCACTTGGCCATCGCTGCGGCGGCCTTCGGAGAGCTACCTTGGCTCGGAATCGAAGGGGCTCGTCCGACCGATTTCTCGGTGGCTGGGGCCCTGGTCTCGTTGCTCCTCTTGGAGTTTGTGATTCTGGATCGCTCCGTTTTTGATCTCGAGGAGATGAAGGCTGCATTTCGCGAAGAGGCGGCGGACCTCGATGCGACCCGCGTGAACCGCAAGGCACGTGAGCTCAGCAGGGCAGGCTTCGAGATGCTCCGGGACGGCAGGTACTTGGAGGCGCAGCTCGTCTTCCGCCGTGCGCTCAGCGAGGACGAAGAGTTTGCCGTCGCTTCTACGGGGCTGGAGATGTGCATGAATCCCGCGTGGGCTGCCTACAAGAAGCGGGGCCCGGATTTGTCCCCAAGCCTATCCGCGTGGCTGCAGGCGCCAGCGTGGGTCCGGGGCATGCGAAACCTGATCGACTCCCTGCTCGGCCCCATCCTCTTGGTGTGCCTTTTGGAGGCAGCGGTGATCGGCGGCTACCTGGCCGTGCCCCGATACTGCGGTCTAGTCATGGGCCTCTTGTTGGTCGCCAACGGCTTGGCCAGGACGAGAAGTCGCCCGGAGCGGCTGCTGCATCTCACCTTCGGGATTCTGACTTCAGCGCTGCTGGTCTTCGGCGTCGCCGGCGAGGTCTTTGGGCTAGCTCCGCCACCGTTCATTTCGTGGCTCTCCCCCGAGTGGACGATCTTCCTCGCCATGGTCGTCTACCTCACCGGTCTCCGGGACGCTGCAGTGGCCCCACCCGAGGAGGAATCCCCGCGGCCATAGGCCCTTGGGGGCGCGCCCTACTGGTCCTCGGACACAGGCGAAGGGCTTCCATCAAACGTGCTTGCTCCACGGTATCGCTTCTTCCGCATGTCGCCGAAGCGCTCGTTGCGCGCGGCTTCGGCGTCCGTTGGGATGACCACTTCACGGGGCTGCGCCTCCTTGGGGTCGATTTCCGGTTCGCCTTCGCCGCCCGTGGAGCGGCAGGAGGGGAAGAGCATCGCGGCGCACCCAAGAAGGGCCAGCACCGGCAGGGTGTTGGAGGTCTTCATAAGGGCACACTAGCACCCTTTTGCGGGACCGTCCCTGACACCTTGGTAACCTCCCGCTATGAGCCAACGTCTCCAGGGAATAGCCCAATCTGATATCCGGGCCATGACGAAGGCGGCCAACGCGGCCGGCGCGATCAACCTAGGTCAGGGCATTTGCGACTTGCCAACGCCCCCTCCGGTGGCGGAGGCGGCCATCGCCGCCATCGAGGCCCGCAAGAGCACCTACACCTACGCAGAGGGGGATGGAGCCCTCCGGGCGAAGATCGCCGAGAAGCTCGCACGGGTGAACGGCATCACGGCGGACCCTGAAACGGACATCGTCGTGACCGCCGGGTCGGCGGCGGCGTTCACCTGTGTTCTCCATGGGCTGTTCGATCCCGGCGATGAGCTCCTGATCCCCGAGCCCTTCTACGGCTACCACGTGGGCGCCGCGAAAGTGGCTGGCGTGGTGCCGCGTTTCGTGGAGCTAGAGAGCCCCGGCCTGCGCCTCACGGAGGAACGGCTGCGAGCGGCGGTGACTCCCAAGACGCGTGGACTGGTTCTCTGCACGCCGTCCAACCCCTCCGGTCGCATGCTCGACGCCGATGAGATCGCCGCGGCGGAGCGCATCGCCGAGGAGTTTGATCTCGTCGTCGTCACGGACGAGATCTACGAGTCGATCTTCTACGACGGCCGAGCCCATGTGTCGCCCGCGTCCACGTCCCCGGCCATGGCGAAGCGCTGCGTCACGATTCTGGGTCTTTCCAAGACGTTCAGCATCACCGGCTGGCGCCTGGGATACCTCGTGGCTCCGCCGGAGATGGCGGAGAAGCTGAAGCTCGTGCACGACCTCTTCTACATCTGCGCGCCCACGCCCTTACAGCATGGAGTGGCCGCGGGCTTCGACCTACCCGACTCCTTCTTCGAGTCCATGCGCGCGGACTACGCCGAGAAGCGCACGCTCATGACCGATACGCTCGGGAGCATCGGGCTGGCGCCGATCGTGCCCGAGGGCGCGTATTACGTGCTGGCTGACGTGTCGAGCATGGGGGAGAAGACCTCGAAGGAGGCGGCACTGCGATTGATCCGGGAGGCCGGCGTGGCGTGCGTCCCGGGCACGGCGTTTTTCTCGGGGACACACTCCGAGGACGGACAAGGCCTAGTGCGCTTCTGCTACGCGAAGGAGCTCGACGTCCTTCAGGAGGCTTGCGCCCGCCTTGGGAAGTGGGGCGCGGGGCCTAGTCGCCCCGGGCGGCACTGAGCGGTGGCGGGCCCTCTCGGCGGCTTCGGGGGCCGAGCGGCGGCCCCACGCGGATCACGTCGAAGGACCAGCTCCATTGGGGGTCGTCGATGACAAGATCCACATCGAGGTCGATCCAAGCTGAGTGCGCCATGTCGTTTCCAATCGTGGGGTCGAGCAACCGCGTCAGTCTACGGGTGGAGCTTTGGGCGATGGAATCGTCGCCGGCATGGGCTCGAAACTCGATCGTCGGGATGGGGAGCGAGGCGCCCGTGGTGTTCACGTAGGTGAACCGCGCCCGAAGGAACGGCGCGTCGGGGCCCCCGAGGAGTTCGACCCGGTGCACGAGTACCGATCCTTGCCCTGGGAACTCCAGGGCCAGGGGAAATGAGGTTTCCTTTGCGATGCGGTCCTGTTCGGTCTTGTAGGCCGTCGTCTGCGCCCGGTGGACCCTGGCGGCTTCATTGAGGGCCTCGATGTCGGAGCGGTTCGCAAACCCTGTCTCTTATACACATCTCCGAGCCCACGAGACTAGGCATGATCTCG
>CAJXRJ010000181.1 GCA_913058555.1 uncultured bacterium | reverse complement strand
CTGCATATCGTCGGCAGCGTCAGATGTGTATAAGAGACAGGAGCTGCCCGAGGCCAAGGCCCACCGCGGCCCCGATCGCGCCCAGCTCAAGGCCCAAGAGGGGCCGCCCCGCCGCGGCGACGGAGATTCCAAGGACAACAGCCCACGACGTGAACCCGATGAGGGTTCCGAGCCGCGCACCCCCTCCGGGTGCTTGGCGGGGTGCGGGGCCGTCCCCGGCGGGCGGGGGAGAGGTGTCGAGCTTGGGTTCAGTGGCGTCCATTCCCTGCAGAGCGTACGGCGCCTCACCATTCGTCGGCGATAAGTACGAAGTACAGAGCCACTACGAAGTACCGAGCCAGGATCATTTTTTCACATTCGGCCAACGTCGTATGGTCGGACTGGCGGCCCATGCGACCGCCGCTCAACGACAGGGGTCAAAAGCGAAAGAATGATCCTGGCACGGTACTCCCGGTACTCCGCGGTACTCCGGTACTCACGGAACGAAGGTGACGGAGAGGACGTTCGAGAGGTTGAATCCAGCTTGCTGTGCCGCGCTGTCGCGGTACCAGAATTGGAAGGACCACGTGGAGCCGAAGTTGATGGCCCCTGGTCCGGAGTTGAACGGGCTCGAACTAGTAGAGAGGAAGCTCGAGATCGTGCCGGCGACTCCGAACGACTGCACGACCGGGAACCGGACAAGCGGTTGCCCCACACAGAGGAGCCCATCTCCGAGGGGCATTGGCGGCCTCGGTTGGCCGTAGATCATCAGGCCAAACTCTCCTGGAACTCCCCCCGTCACATCCAGCGTGAACAGAGTCGGCGAGGGCCTGCGAAGTGTGGACAGAACCGCTGGCTCACCCATGGAATTGTTCGCTGGAATGCAGTCCGTGCTAGACGCGGCGGTGAGCTCAAGTCGGACGTCGAAGGACGCTTCACCCTGTCCAGTCAAGTTGCCGTCTTGACCCGTGGCCACAGCGGATGCATAGAACCGATAGGTGCCGGCGGGAAGGACTCCGGAGTAGTCAAAGGGGAACGACTCTCCAAACTGGGCGTCCTGGCGAATGTGGAAGTCCGACCCGGTGCCGGTTACGAAGCTCTCTCCGCTGAGCATGAACCCGCTGTAGCCCGTAAGGTCGCTCTCGATCGTCCCGAACGCGCGGTAGCGAACGGCTTGGCTGACCGTGAAGTCCACCACGCAGGAGGCCCTGCCGGCGCTATCCGTCAGAGCACTGACCGTGTTCGCGTCGGCAATGCCCACCGCCTCGATCGAATCCGGCCCGATGGTCGACGTCTGGGAAGCCGTCGCTGAACTTTGGAGCAAGCCCCCTGCGCCTTGCTGAGAGGCCATGGCAGCGTAAGTGAACGGCGCGTAGTCCGGGGCGCTGCTCTGATCCACGGTGTACGGTGCGAGATTGACCGAGGCTCTGGCATCCACAATCCGAGACTGCGAGCTTGGAACGATGAGCTGGGCACTGGCCGCCGGCGTAAGTACGGCTAAGGCTACGGCGAGGCGAATCTTGTTTTTCATGGGCTCTCCTGTTTCCTGGGAAGGATGGAACGGCTCTCAACGTGCCAATCCTCACCATCCCTGGGCGGACAATCCAAAAATTTCGCTCACGTAGGAGTACGGAGCCAGGATCATTCTTTCGCTTTTGATCCAAGCTGCCCAGTCGAGACCACACGCGTCACCAATCCGATCATGCCGCATTGGTCGCAAGCGAAAGGGCGATCCTGGCGCGGTCCGAATTGCAACGAAGTAGGGCGAGACCGTGCCTGATCGAAGGGGGTGCAGCGCCAGGGCGCCTCGCTTCCTCGGTAGCCCAGCTTTCGTTTGACGGGGCCTCAGCGCCTGACGGGGAAGAGCGTGGTGCCCAAGCCGAGAGTGAGGGGCTTTGGGATCTCGTCTAGCTCGACGTCCAGGTCGAGCTCGACGATTCCTCGCAAGACCGTAAATCTCACGCTGCCGTCCCGGATCTCTTGGGTCATCGCGATCAAGAATTGTTCAGCGTCAGCTTCGACCCCATCAACGGAGGTCACGACATCGCCAACTTCGACGCCTGCAAGGTCCGCGACGCTCCCCTTCGTGACACCAGCCACCTTCCAACCCGTCGGCTCGATCGTTTCGAACGAGAGATCCTCGTCGATCCCTTCGCGAGGGACCTCAAATTCCATTTCCTCGCCGAACGGCGGGTCATAGCGAATGAGTCGATAGGTACCTGCAAGGAGCCCGCTCAGTTGGACGGCCCCCTCGGAACTGCGTCCGATGCGGAACCGGGAAGTACCCCAAGTGCCAGAAACGGGGTCAAGCGCCTTGAGGCGATAGCGCGTGCCCTTCGGGGCGCCGGGGTCCATGACCTGGAGGTCATAGAGTTCCGGGGCCATGAGCCGAACCTCTCGGGGGCCTGAGTTCAAGACAACGACCTTCGTCGCGATCGATTCTGAGTTGCGCCTGCGGCTTCGCACACTCAGTTCGAGCCGCACCTCTCCGGGGGAAATCGCCCCGAAGGCAACACGTCCGTCGGTTGGAACCTCTTTGGATGGTCCGTTTCGCCACTCACCATTCTCTCGGCGGCGCTCAATGGAAACGTGCAGGTCTTCGACGAGGGCCCCGTCCACGACGACGACAAGATCACACGGCCGCAGGAACTCAACCTCGAAGGCCATCGAATTCGAAGGGACCTTCGCGTCCACTTTGCCGAGGCTGGCGGAGTCCAGGTTGAGGGTCACCTCATCCGGCATCCGGTCGAAGTACTCCTGGAAAACCTGGGGGTCGATCCAGAGCTCTCCGTTGGCCCTCGGCTTCAGCCGGATCCAACCGTTCGCGCTCCGTTCGCTTGTACTCGCGGAATAGCCGACGAATCGAAGATCTGTCACCGGACTGCCATCCGAGGCCCGGCAAGTCACGATCAAGAATCGGGAGGCATCGACGCCTCCCGGGTCCACCGTCAGCTCGTTCCAGCCGGGATGGATCGTCAGCCCTTCATCGACCTCTGGGTCACCACCACCGCGCCAAATTTGTAGCTGGTAGCTGTCGGGCTCGACTCCGACCGCGCTCAACACACGGTCGCCGGTTGGCTTTAGCTCGATCTGCCGTCCCGTTGAGGCTTGAACCAGGGCGCCCTTGAACTTCAACTCTGGGGCCGAGGCTTCCTCCTCTTGAATCGTCACCCGGAGCTGGGTCATTTCGTCGAGAGTAATGCGCGGTGTCCCCCCTGTCTCGGCCTCGAGGGTGAGCGGTCCCGCTTGATGACGGCCCACCCAGGTCCGATCGAGCGGGGCCAGATCCCCTGCCGCCAATGAGATGGTTGTCGCTTTGCGCCGTGATGGAAACGACGGGTGCTCTGGAGTCCAACGCCAAGCAGCTGCCACGTCCCGCTCCCCATGCACCGTGACAACCGCTTCCGATGGCTGGGTCCCGTCGGGAAGGCGAAGGTCGAGCTGGTGCTGGACGATGCGGGCGGCTGTGAGTCGTACCGTCTGCCCAGTGGCTTGGCTCACGCGGTCCATGATGTAGTCCGCCCCTTGGACGGTCAGCGTGTATTCCCCCTCTTCCAACTCCTCTAGCGCGAAGGCGCCGTCCGGCCCGGTCGTGGCGTAACGATCAGTAGCGGCGGCCCGTGCCATCCGCTTGATCGTCCAGGCCATTTGTGGTCTCAGGCCACCGGCATCCTCAACCAGCCTCGACCAATCAGCTGGATTCATGATGCCTAGGCGGGGGGGCTGCGGCGCCTGAGCGTGAATCCGCGCACCAACGACGGGCTGCCCCTCGCCGTCGACGAGTTGACCTCGGATCCATGCGGCGCCACGCTGCTCCTCCAATGACGCCGCGACGGCTGCTAGTTCCCGAAGCGCACTCTCCAATTTCTGTTCCGCGTCTCTGAGACGGGGCTCGTCCTCGGCACTCTTGGTGTCCGCATCCGAAGCCGCCAATTTGCCCTCAGCATCCAAATCAGCTGGCGCGACCACGATAGGTTCCGCGGGTGCTGCCCGCTCTTGCGTTGATCCTAGAGCCCTCGCTGGTTTTTGAGTCGGCGGCACCTTCGGCCCTAGGACAGGCGAGCTGCAGGCGAGCATCGCGGCGGTGACGGCCAAGAGAGCAGCTGTGAATCGCATGGCACCATTATCACGACCATTAACCATCCGTCCATAGAATCGCTGCGCGCACCATTGTGGCATTGCGGCGCTAGCGGAAGGCCGCGCTGTGGGCTGAGCGCACCGTCACGGGCCAATGACGTGCCGGCAGAGGTCCGCTTCATCGCCGACGGGTTGCGTTGGTCGTTCGGCCGACGCCACGCCGGCCTTCTCGAACCGGCATCGGGGGTCCAAAGTGAAAGAATGACCCTGGCTCAGAATGACCTGCGGGACATCTGCGCAGCTGGCGATAGCCTTACGGCATGCAGCTGCGCAAAGCCACCAACCACGACCTCGAGGCGATCCGCGTTTTGGTCGCTGAGGTCGGGAGGGAGTTCGGGTTCGAGCCAGAGCCCAAGGGGGCCGACCTCGACCTGTACGGGAGCGTGGACGCCTACTTCAACAGCTCTTCGCTGCTCGAGGTTCTCGAGCGGAACAGCGCCGTGGTGGGCGTGCTCGGTGTTGTTCAGAGATCAGCGACCGAGTGGGAGCTAAGGAAGCTCTACCTCGCCGCTGAAGAGCGCTCTCGCGGCCACGGTCGCCGGCTGGCCCAGCGTGCGATCGAATTCGCCCGAGAGCAGGGCGCCCATCAGCTGGTCCTGCAATCGAGCCTGAAGCTCAGCGCCGCACTCTCGCTTTACAAGAGCCTCGGTTTCACCGAGGTCGCGGACAAGCCGCACTCGGCGACATGCGACGTGAGTCTGAAGCTGAACCTCACTTCGATTCCCTAGCCCGCGCCCGAGGGTGGCGCCGCGTCGGCACGACCCCCAGAAGTACGGAGCCAGGATCATTTTTTCGCTTTCGACGAACGTGGCGCCATCGGAGCCACTGCCCAAGTCATCAACCTCAGACCGTCAGGATCAAAAGTGGAAGAATGATCCTGGCTCCGTACTTCCTCTTCAATCATGTTCATCAAGTACACCCAACTTGCCGCCAGCGGCATGCACATCAGCGACCCCATTTACGAGGAGCTGGGCTTCAAGCGGACCGACCCGGCGTGCACCCGCATGCTGGCTGCTCACCGCGGTGATGAACTGGTGGGCGTAGGTCGTCTGATCAACCTCGGTGTGGAGGCCGGCGTGCGGTCTTTTGAACTTGGCGGGATGTGGGTCAAGGACAGCGCGAGGCGGCAGGGCATCGCCGGCCAGATCGTCGAACACCTCATCGCCTGGGTGCCGGACGGCGCCGCGCTATGGTGCACTCCCTTCGCCGACCTGATGGAGCTATACGGAGCCCATGGCTTCGTCGAAGTCGAACGCGAGTCCGCGCCAGCGGCCCTCGCGAAGCGACTTGAGTTCTGTACCGCGGCGCATAAGGAGCCAGTCATCGTCACTCGGCATACCTCCAAGTCGCCATGATTGGTTGTCGGGAGTCGCGGGCCGGACGATTCCGCACCGACCACGCGACGATTCAACCCCCGAGCATCGCGGACAGCTTGGTACGAGCGCTCTCGTCGAGAGCAGGCCCAACACCGGCGGCCATGTTGTCGTCAAGGTGGTGCGGCTTGCTCGTCGCCGGGATCGGCACGGTCATGGCGGGGTGGCCGAGGATGAACTTTAGGAAGAGCTGGGCCCACGAGCCGGCGCCGAAATCGGCGGCCCAGGCGGGCAGCTGGAGCTCCTTCGTAGCACGGAAAAGCTTCCCCGCCTGGAATGGACGCATGACCAGGACCCCCACCCCGTGCTCGACGCAGGCCGGCAGCACACGCGCTTCGACGCGTCGGTCGGTGACGGAATACGGAATCTGAATGAAGTCGAGCGTACCGCTGTCCACAAGCGCTTCCACCTTGGCGAAGTCCCGCATCTCAGTGACGCCGATGTAGCGTACGCGGCCGCTCGCTCGCCACTCCTTCAGCGTCTCCAATTGCACGTCGAGGTCAACCAGATTGTGGACCTGCATGAGGTCGAAACGCGCGGTCCCCATCAACTTCTCGCTGCGCGCCATCTGCTCCATGCCCGCTTGCTTCCCTTCGTCGGTCCAAACCTTGGTGGCGTAGAACAAGTCGCTGCGTTCAAGGCGAGCGCAGAGCGCCCCCACAACGGCCTCGCTGCGCTTGTACATCGGAGAGGAGTCGATCAAGCTACCGCCCCAGCGAAGGAAGCGCTCCAGCACCGCTAGCTGTGCGGCATTGTCCGCGTTCGGATCAACGTCGAAGGTACGTGAGGTACCGAGGCCGAGCAGGGGTAAGAGCTCGCCAGTGCGCGGGATACGGCCGCGCCGGATAGCGGAGCGCTGCGGCTCGTCCTCGGGGTCCGTTCGTGGGGGCGGCGGCTCTGCTCCAAGGGCAGCGGGCGCCAATGCGCCGGCAACGGCAACACGGGCCGCCGCTCCGAGGAATGCCCGCCGATCGCGGCCACCGGGGCCGCTCGCGCTTCGTTGTAAGTGCAGCATGCTGAATAGCCTAGCAGAGGCCGTGAAACCTCCCCGCAAAACAGATGCCCCCCGTCGATCCCGATTCCGAAGTACGAAGTACGGAGCCAGGATCGTCTCTTCACTTTTGGCCAACGTGGCGCGAATGAAGTCGCTGGCCTCGCCATCACGATCCGCCGCTCAGATCAAAACCGAAAGAATGATCCTGGCACGGTACTTCGCGGTACTTCGGCACTTTGATGTCGGACCGTTACGGTCGAGTTACCGTTGATGCCTGGCCATTGGCCACAATGGGGGCATGCTCGTCGCCATCATCAGTCTGCTGCCCGTGGCTCTGCAGCCGCTGCCCCCCTGCGACGTCCAGTCCCAGGTGCCCCTCGTTCAGTCCCAAGGCACGCCCTTTGGAAGGCCGGTGCCCAAGGCTATCTATGACGGGCGTCCAGCCGTCCTTGACGCGGCGCTCCAGCGGCCACAGCTTCTGCTGGAGTTCCTAACCGACCCTGGCACATCGCTCCCGGAGGCAATCGTCGCAGCCGAGAGCTTTCGAGGCCCCCTTGCAGCGAACGAGATTGGTTCTCTGGTGCGAGCTCGCATCGAACTGGATCGGGAGTTCGGCATGCACATGTTCGGCGTGAAGACCGGCAAGCACTGGAGCATTCCAGGCGGGAAAGATGGCAAGCCATTCTTCGCTCCAGAGTGGACGGAGATGCGTGGCACCTTACGCTCCACCCTCGGTCAGGATTGGCGCATTCCAAAGACCCAGATCGATTGGCCAGAGACCTGGGAGCAGGCAATGGTCGCGCCTTGGCCATGGCGCGCGCATCAGTCCGTGAAACGATTCGCGCAATCCATCGGGCCGACGGGATACGGTGCGCCGGCACGCGCCTGGCTGGCGGAATGTTCAAAGCTACCGCTGGAGACTCCGTTTGACGTGCAGGTGTACGTGGAGTCCACGATGATGGCGCGCCATCTCAAGACGCTCGAGGTCCTGGCCCGATGGCGTGTCATTGCCTTGGATCCGTCCTTTCCGTCCGAAGCCCATCGAATCGCGAAAGAACTCGGCGAAGCGGCTCGCTTCAGCGTGGACGACGAGGTCCACCTCGCGTGCAGGGTCGTCGCAGCAGACATCCTGAATGCGTCTCCGCATCCGGCCGCGAGACGTGAATGCGCATCGAGGCTCTCCACGTTCTTGATGCAACCGTTCAAGCAGGAGCTCGATCGGACCTCAAGTCCCCCACTCGGCAAGGAAGTCGAACGGGCCCGGACTGGAAGAATCCCGGCCGGCGCCGTGATTGCCGCCAGACGTCTCCACCAGGCCGCGAACCTCCAACATCTGGAGTCCGAGAGGTACCTCTACGCGAAGGCCATCTGCGGCTTGATGCAGGATCCGCGTTTCCCCTCGGACAGCCCCTTGTTCGACGGGGGGCCTGCGGCGGGAGCTCTTGAGAAGAGACTCGATGCGTGGCTCCTCACCCTCGACGAAGAACTTCAGGTGCCGTTGGAGGAGGAGCGTGACATGCGGCACAAGCTCGTGGCCCTCTCGAAGTAGGAAGCTCCAGAGGAGCTGCACCTTGCAGTAACCGTCTCAGCTGTTCCCCGGGCAACTAACTGGAACGGCGCGGATAGTTCCAGCACTGAATCGCGGCAGCTGCGCTCGATAGAGACGACGTTTGGCGGAAACGGTTACGTATCCGTCCGCCGCGGAAGATCTCTCCGTGTAGTCTCGCGCGTCCAATGACGATCACGAATGCATGGTTGCATGGTGCCTGCCTGGTGCTCGCGTTCGCTGGATGCGGCGGCCAGGAATCGAAGACGACACCTACGGCGCCCCAGGGGGACCCCGTTCACGACTTCTGGATCTCCAGGGAGGCCGTGGAGCAGCTACCGATGGAAGGGAAGGCGTGGGAGAGCCTCGCGGCCTTCGCCAAGCGGCCGGTGAAGACACCGAAGATCGCAGACCAGGACGACATGACCGACGTATGCGTGCTCGCCAAGGCGCTCGTGTTCGTCCGAACCGGCGAGGAATCCCTGCGCACGGAAGTGACCCAGGCGTGCCTCGCTGCGATCGGAACTGAGGACGGCGGCCGGACGCTGGCACTCGGGCGCAACTTGGTGGGCTACGTGATCGCCGCGGACCTAGTGAAGCTGCCTGAGGACGCGGGTCGACGGTTTCGAGAGTGGCTCAAGACTATTAGGAAAGTGAAACTCGACGGGAGGACGCTCATCTCTACCCACGAGGACCGGCCCAACAACTGGGGAACTCACGCGGGCGCCGCACGCGTCGCCGTCGCGGCCTACCTGGGGGACAGAGAAGACCTGACACGCGCCGCCAAGGTCCTACGCGGCTGGCTCGGCGATCGCGACTCGTATGCAGGATTCAAGTACAAGGGACTCAGCTGGCAAGCTGACGCTACGGAACCCGTCGGAGTCAATCCGGCCGGGAGTCGACGCAGGGGCCATTCGATCGGCGGCGTTCTCCCGGATGACCAACGGCGGGGAGGCAAATTCAGCTGGCCGCCACCGAAGGAGAACTACGTATACGAAGCCCTCCAAGGTGCACTCGTGCAGGCGGTGATTCTTGAGAGCGTCGGCGAATTGCCTTGGGAGTGGAGCGATCGAGCCCTCCTCCGTGCATTCAAGTGGCTGCACGAGGAAGCTGACTATCCAGCAGAGGGCGATGACACGTGGCAGACGCACTTGATCAACCATGTGTATGGCGCGGAATTCCCAGCGCTGGCGCCGAGCCGCCCCGGGAAGAACGTTGGGTTCACGGATTGGACACACGCTGGCAGTCGTAGCCGATGACGAAGTACGGAGCCAAGTACGGAGCCAGGATCATTTTTTCGCCTTTAGCCAAGTACGCAAAGTACGAATCAAGCACCGCACTTCCCTTTCTCGGGGCGGACCCTAACCCGTATCCAGGCGGGGCGGCTGAAAGCGAAAAATTGATCCTGGCTCCGTACCGGTACCGCCGTACCGCGATCAGTGGCGGGGCGGCGTTACGGAGTACAGCTCTTTGCCTTGTTCGTCGTAGAACTCCAGCCGCAGGGCCGCCGGTCGCTCTTCCACCCGGGGCTCACACACCACGGAAAGGAAACCCCCGGAGCGTCTCTTCTGGGCATACGGCTGCCGGATGAGTCCCTTTGGGTCCGTGCTCTTGGGATCGCCTGGGCTACGGCCGATGCGGCTATTGGCATCGCATATCGCCCCTGAGGAGAACTCTTGGGCTCCACTCGACTCGATCGAGTGGTACTGCCAGTGTCGGTCTCCACAGATGAAGTACGTGCCCGTCTCCAGGAGCTTCTCCTTGGCGCACCACTGCTTGAACCCCGTGCCCTCGTGCAAGAAGCCCTTGGGATTCGTGTGGTTGTCGCGCTTGTAGCCATCGTCCGGACCCACCAACGGCGTGGGACTGATGATCAGCTTGTAGGTGGCGTCGGATGCCAAGAGGGTGCGCTTGATCCACGCCAGCTGCTCTTCGCCCCAGATCGTCTTGCCCGGCCCATCCGTCATCTTGTTCGGACTCCGGTAGTCGCGCCCCTCGAGCATCCAGATCTGCAGGTCCTTGCTGACGCGATGGGTCCGGTAGGTCGGTGAGGTGTCGTCGTCCTGGGCGAAGATCGGAGCCTGTTCGCGGAAGAGTCGGAGACCGAGGTCGTGCGAAGGAAAGTAGTCGCCCACCGCATCCGAGTCGTTCGTGCGGTGATCGTGGTCATCCTTCATCCAGTAGCCGGGGGCCGCCCCATTGAGGGCAACCATGCGCGGACGGGAAAACTGGCGATGCCACTTGGCCCGCATGTCCGCGATGCTCTTCGTCTTCGGCGGCTTGTCGTAGTAGACGTCGTCGCCCGTGTAGACCACGAAGTCAGGCCTCAGCTTCGCCATGGCCACGCAAGCAGGGTATCCCATGGAGCGATCCTCGCCACGGTAGCCGCTGGGAGCATAGAACTTGTCGTAGTTCATTCCGGTGACCACGTGGAACCGGACCGGCGCGCCCACGGTGGCCCCGGGCAGGGTATGGAAACTTGCGGAGACCTGCGGCTCGGCCCCCGCACCGACCGGTGCTGCTGAGCACTGATACCCCCTGCCCGCCTTGAGCCCGGACAGCACCACGCGGGCGATGAAATCGTTGCTCGCATTGGCCTCCACGGGCTCCGTCCATTGAACTTCCGAGCTCCCCACGGTCCTGTAAGAGAAACGAACCGACGCCTCGACACCCGGGAGGTCGCCATCGCGCAACGCATCGCCATCGTCAAATGCCACGCCGTCGACGAGGGCCCCGGTCTTCGTGACGCGCACCTGCACGACCGCCGTGCTAGACGTCACTTCCCCGACCATCAGGCCCTGGGTGAAGAAGACGTCCGCCTTGACATGGGCAACCCCGTGGAGAGGCGCAAGGAGAAGCGTCGCAAGGCAGAGTTCTTTCATTGGCCAAGCTTACACCGAGGATGTGAGTCCGGTTCGACGCGCCGGCCATGCGGGCACACGGCCACGCTACGAAGGCCTCCTGCCGGGGCTCTGCCCGCTTGCTGTTACCGCCGTGTGACCGGCTTGGGGCCACGATCCTCCTAGGATGCCTGCTCATCCCAACATCTGTCTCTTATACACATCTGACGCTGCCGACGATATGCAGTGTGTA
>CAJXRJ010000180.1 GCA_913058555.1 uncultured bacterium | reverse complement strand
CCGTGGTGCAATCGACCCAGCGGACGGCCGACGAAGGCGAGCAGGGCGCGCAGATGGCGCCGGCCCGCGCCTGGATCGAGGTCCCCGGCTTCGGGCGCTTCGATGCCCTGGGTGAAGCCTCGGCGGTGCGCGTCGACGCGGGCCCCGGAGACGACGGGCCCGCGGGCGCACAGGGCACCCAGGAGCCCGGGGTCCGGGATGAAGCGGCGGGCCGGCGCCGGCCGGGGCCGGGCCCCTTCGTTCCTCCGCCCCAGCCCGTGGCGCGGCGCGATCGGCCCGTGGGCATCGCCGCCACGCCCCGCGGTCCGGTGCTCGAGAGCCGGACAAAGGACTGGTACTGCACGAACCGACCGCGCGTCGGCGTCGGCTTCGAGCTGCCCCCAGGTTTGGTGCGCGGGGACCTGCCGAAACCGGGCACGCCAGAATTCAACGCCATGGTCGCCGAGCTGCTCGCACTCCTGCGTTCCCGCGGGGTCGACACCGGACCGCTCGAACGCTTCCAGGAGTCCTTGCTCCGCCGCGCCCGTGGCCTCGAGTCCCCGGGCGACATGCCTGGGTTCCTCGAGTCCCTCGGGTTCGATTGGTTCACCGAGGCCCCTGACGAAGCGGGTCGCAAGCGCTGGCGCGACCTGATGGAATTGCGCACCCAGGCATGGTGGTTGCGCCTGCTTGCCACCGGGGATCCTGCGCTGATCCGTGAGGGACTCCGGCGCCGCGGTCAGGCCTTTGGGTTGTTCGACGGCGCCATGCAAGAGTCCACCCAGGCCGCGATCATCGCGACACAGGCGAACCAGCGGCTGACCGAGGACGTACTCAACGCCCTGCCCTACGTGGGTGAAGCGAACGACCTCCTCGCCCTGTACCGCGGCGAGACGCTCTCGGGACAGAAGCTCACGGCCTTCGGCGCTGTGCTCACCTCCGCTGGCCTGCTCGCGCCCTTCGGGCTAGAGCAGCTGTTCAAACGCAGCGCGAAGGCTCGCCGATTGCTGTCCCATCTGGGGGAGATGGGCGAGGGCATGACCGATGCCGCGAAGCGCAAGCTCGCGAACGCCCTGGGCAAGTCCTTCGATGATGTGGATATCGCGTTCCGCAAGATCACGGACTTCATGACGAAGGAACGCAGCCTCCTGCGGAGTGCCAACTCGGAGACCGCCGACGCCGCGCGCAGGACCTTCGTCAACTCCGCCGAGGGCGCGGCGGACCTGCGCCGGATGCGCCAAGCCGAGCGCAACGCCGCTTCGATCGTGGAGGATCTGGATGTGCTGTCCCAGAGCCGCCGGCAGGCCCAGCAGCAGCTCGATGCCCTGCGCCGTACGGGCGCGGACCCCGCCGCCATT
This sequence comes from uncultured bacterium, assembly GCA_913058555.1. Taxonomy (GTDB): domain Bacteria; phylum Planctomycetota; class UBA1135; order UBA1135; genus Saltatorellus. Next base: position 9,817 of record CAJXRJ010000180.1, on the reverse strand, counting down.
CGGCGGGTCGAGCAGCAAGTCGCCGACCTGGACGGTCTTTTCGTGCGGCGGGCTACGGATCTCCAGGGGGATAAGCTCGCCCAGCGGGTGGTCAACAGCGACGCCGCGCGAGACGCCCTGCGCCGGGACGTGAACGACGTTTGGAATCGGGTCTACTCGGACGTGGACGACGCCGTGGGGCGCCGGCTCAAGGACACCGATCTCGTGCGCGACATCGCGCGCCGGAACGGCGCGGATATGGACGACGTGGTGGTCAAACCGCTATCGATCACGAACAAACGCCCATCTACCGGCGGGACCCCCCGCACTTCCGTGGGCCGTGACCGGGACGTGACCTACGTGGTCGAGCGGATCCGCCGCGGCGCGGACGGCGCGCCCATGCGGGGCCCCAAGGGCGAAATCCTGTCGGACTACATCGGCGACGTGCCCCACGGCCCCCGTGGCATCAGCGGCCAGACGGACGAAATGCTGGAGGGCAGCAAGGGCATCTACCTGCAGGAGTTCTGGCGAAAGACGCGCGGCGAGCCCGTCCCAGATCTCACGAGCGACCTGGGCCGACGGCAGCTCCAGAATTGGGGTGGTCACCTGGACCAGATGGTCACGTCCAAGTTCCACCGGGAAGCGTACGCCGTGGGGGAGGTGCAGCTCGACGCGTTCCTCAACAAGGGACTGCGCCCGACCCTCACCCGTCCCCAGGACATTGCCGACACGTTCCGTGTGAAGTCCGATCATTGGTTCCACTCCGCCGACGACGCCCTGCGCGAAGCGCGTTCCCTCCGGAACGCCGGCAACGTCGCCGCCGCAGAGGTGGCCCTCGTGCGCGCGGGCAAGGACACCGCCGAGGGGATGCGCCAAGCTACGAAGCAATACAAGGACCTGATCCTCTCCCGTGCGCGGCAATACGGACTGCGCCCCGATGTCCACGTGCCCGCTCGGCTGCAGAGCGCCATGGCTATCTTCGACGACGTGGGCAAAGGCGTGATCACGCCGCGCCAGGCGGAGGAGATGCTGCGCTCTCTCAGCCCACGGGGCCCCGGCGGGAAGGTGCTCTACGAGTTGAACCCGCGCCGCGTCGTCGACGAGCTCTCGGGCTTCATCGAGGGCATGGAGCAGAGCGCCGGCAAGGCCTATCGGACGATTCAGACCGCCAAGGTGCTCGACGACCTCCCGCGGGCCATCGGCGGCAAGGGGCCCAGGGAGGCCCTGGACCGGATCACCTCCGAGCTCAACGCCGGTCACATCACCGGTGAGACCTTCAACGAGCTCAAGGGGTACCTCAACCGCTCCTTGGTCAACGGACACGTGGATGGCGACACCTTCATGGCGCTGCGCCAGGGGCTGATGGACCGTACCCGTGACGCGGCGCGCCGGATCGCGGACGCGAAAAACGCAAACCGCACCTTGTCGAGCTGGGCGGGCCAGGCCTACCAGAGGCGACTGATCAGCGTCGGCGAGCGCCAAACCCTCGCGGAGCCTGTGCAGCAGTGACCTCCGCGCTTTCCAGCTAGCTCCACTCGAAGACTTGGATGCGTTCGCCGTTGCCTTCGACTTGGACGCCGATGTCGTGCATCCCTGCTTTGACGAGCACGCGGTGGGAGGCCGCGTTGTCCGGCGACGTCGTGGCGATGACGCGGGTCATCCCGTGGACCGTGCGCCCATATTCCAAGAGCCGGATGGCTGCCTCGGTGGCGTAGCCCAAGCCCCATGCGCTCTGGAGGTAGGCGTACTTGAGCTCGGGGACGCTTTGGCCGCCTGGGTGCACGAGGCCGCAGAATCCGACGACGTCCTGCGTGTCCAATCGTTCCACCGCGAACATGCCGTAGCCGCGGGTTCCGTAGTTCTGGAGCGTGACGTCGATCCACCTACGACAATCGGCCTCCCCAATGGGGAGGCCGTCGTCCACGTACTGCATCGCGATCGGGTCGCCGTAGACCGCCATCATCGCGTCGAGGTCGCCGGGTTGAATGCGACGGATGAGGAGGCGGGGGGACTCGGTCATGGGCACAGTGCCGGAGGACCCGAGGGCCTCCGGCCGCGATCAGGGTTTGATGGTGATCTTGGCGGGGAGCGCTTCGCCGGCGGGGATGAACTTCATCGAGACGGAGTTCACGCAGTGACGTGTGTCCTTTGGCGTGAAGCCTTCGCCCAGGAAGACGTGGCCAAGGTGTCCGTCGCAGTTCTTGCAGAGGATCTCGGTGCGGCGCCCGTCGCGGTCGGTCTCGCGCCGGACGGCGTCACTGAGCTCATCGTCGAAGCTCGGCCAGCCGCAGTGGCTCTCGAACTTCTGGTCGGATGTGTAAAGGGCGGCGTTGCATTGGCGGCAGATGTACGTGCCCTCGGCCTTGTTCTCGAGCAGTTCGCCGGTGCCGCCGCGCTCCGTGCCCTTGTTGAGGATGATGTACTGCTCGCGTTCGGTGAGCTCGTTGTAGCTGGACTTCACTTCGGACTTCTGCATGAGGGCGTTCGCTACGGGGGTGAGGGGCGTGTCGGAGGGGACGTCGGGTAGGTCGGCCGCCTCCTTGGAGAGGGCCGCGGAGCTCAGCCCCGCCACCTTCTCAGGTTCCTCGGGAAGTGCCTCCAGTTCGACCTCGAAGTCCGTTGGCTCGTCGGCCGAGGGCATCGCTTGCCCGCCTTCTGGTTCGCTGACCTGCGCGGCTTCCTCGCCCTGGGGCGGTTCGACCGAGCTGCAGGACCATAGGCCCGTGCAGAGAGCGGCACAGATCGCGATGCGTGTGGTAGGGGTGGGAAATCTCATGGTGGCGGGTGTTCGAAGGGGGCCGGGAGTCGTGACCTCGAGCGGTGTGGATTCGGCGGGGAACCCAGTGGGGGATGCAGCCTAGGGTCAGGCTACGATGTTGCGTCCGGCTCGGTTTGAGGCAGTTCTTACTTGGCTTCCTCGGGCGAGCGCCCTAGCGTTCCCCCCGTAGCCCATGTTGCTCCTCACCTCACAGCTCCCCAACTTCTTCTCTGCGGCCCGTGCCGTCAAAGCGAAGAAATCGAAATCCGGACCGCGTTCCGGAGGGAGAGCTCGTTCGAGGAGTTAGCCGAGCGCTAACACTGGTCCCAAGACAAGGGACCCCACGACGAACACCCGCCGGTTCGCCCTCGAGGCACCGGCGGGTTCTTTTTTGCCCGCACCCAAACGTCAGATCACGAAACCGACCGCCATGACCACTCTCAAAGCCCAAACCGCCTCTTGCCCCCTCTGCGAAGCCGCCGTACCCGTGCCGGCCGATGTCATGCAGGGCGAAGTCCTCGCCTGCGACGACTGTGGGGCGGAGCTCGAGGTGCAAACCATCGACCCGCTCGCCCTGGCGGAGGCCCCTGAGGTCGCTGAAGACTGGGGTGAATGACATGACGCTCGCCTTCATCACCTCACGCCTGCGCGTGGAAGAGAAGCTCCTCCTGCAGGAGCTCGAGGCCCGCGGGGCCGCCTTCGAACGGGTCGACGACGCCCGGCTTCGGCTGGACCTGGTTCCGGAATCCGGCGAAGCTCCTTGGTCCGCCGCCTGGAATCGGAGCCTCGCCTTCGGCAGGACCCTCTACGCCACCGAGGCCCTGGAGGCCCGGGGCGTGACCTGCTTCAACAGTGCCCATGTGACCCGCACCTGCGGGGACAAGGTGCTTACGAGCCTGGCCCTCGCGGCGGCGAGCGTGCCGTCGCTGCGCACCGAGGTCTGTTTCACCCCCGAGGCCGCCCTCGAAGCGGCCGAGCGATTCGGCTATCCCTGTGTGCTCAAGCCGGTCGTGGGATCCTGGGGGCGCCTCGTGGCGCGTCTCGACACGCGGGCGGCGGCGGAGGCCGTCTTCGAGGACCGGGCGGTGCTCGGTTCGTGGCAGCACAGCGTCTTTTACGTACAGGAGTACGTGGAGAAGAAGGGCCGCGACGCGCGGGTCTTTGTGGTGGGCGGTGAGGCGATCGCTGGCATTTGGCGCACGAGCGAGCACTGGATCACGAACACGGCCCAGGGGGGCTCGGTGTCCCGCTGCGAGGTCGGAGGGGAAATCGCCGAGGTCGCCGAAGCGGCCGCGGCCGCCGTGGGCGGTGGCATCCTCGCTGTGGACTTGGTGGAGACTACAAACGGGCTTGCTGCACTCGAGGTGAATCACTCGGGGGAGTTCCGGAACTCCATTGCGCCCACGGGCGTGGACATCCCGGGCGCCATGGTGGACCACGTGCTGGGGTCCCTTTCCAACGGGCCGATCCTGCGCCCCATGGAGGCCGTGCGATGAGTCAGCCCATCACGGTCTCCATCGTCGGAGGCTCGGGTTACGTGGGAGGCGAGCTCCTGCGGCTGCTCATCCAGCACCCGGGCTTCGAAGTGCAGCAGGTGACCTCCGAGCGCAGCGCGGGCAAGGCCGTGCGGACGCTTCACCCGCAGCTGCGGGGCTGGACGGACCTTCGGTTCTCGTCCATGGAGGAACTCGCTCCCGTGGACCTTCTGATAGCCGCCCTGCCCCATGGGGAGGCCGCCAAGCGCATCGACCAATTCGAGTCCATGGCGGCCCGGGTGATCGACTGCTCTGCGGACTTCCGTCTCGACGACGCGGCAGCGTACGAAGCCACCTATGGGGCGGCGCACCCCGCGCCGGAGCGGCTCGGGCAGTTTGTGTACGGGCTACCCGAGGCGAATCGTGGGCGCATCGAGGACGCCCGTTTCGTCAGCGGCGTGGGCTGCAACGCCACCGCGTCGAACCTCGCGCTCTTGCCGTTTGTGCGGGCGGGGTTCCTCGATCCAAGCGAGCGCACGATCGTCGATCTGAAGGTCGGCTCGTCCGAGGCGGGGCGTTCCGCGAGCGCGGGCTCCCATCACCCGGAGCGCAGCGGCGTCGTGCGTTCCTTTGCGCCAACGGGGCATCGCCACGTGGCGGAGGTCCGGCAGGTGACGGGCCTGACGGCGGTCGACCTTACCGTGACCTCCGTGGAGCTCGTGCGCGGGGCCCTCGCCACGGCGCACCTCTGGCTGCGCGAGCCCGTCACCGACAAGGACCTCTGGGGAGCGTTCCGCGAGTCCTATGGCGCGGACCCCTTTGTGCGCGTTGTGCATGACCGCGGCGGGGCCTACCGCCATCCGGAGCCGCGCCTCGTGGCGGGGACGAACCACGCCGATGTGGGCTGGCAGATCTCAGAGGACGGCCGCCGCGTGGTGGCGCTCTGCGCCATCGACAACCTGATGAAGGGCGCTGCGGGCACGGCGGTGCAGTGTGCGAACCTGATGCACGGACTGGAGGAGCGCACGTCGCTCGAGACCATTGGCCTTCACCCCGCTTGATCCCATGACCGATTCGAATTATCCGAATGCCGATGCTCCCGCGTCGCTCTGTGTCCTGAAGCTTGGCGGAGCGGAGGGCGTCGAGCACGGCCCCGCCCTCGACGATGTGGCGGCTCGGGTCCGCGCGGGTGAGCCCACCGTGATCGTGCATGGAGGCTCGGCAGAGGCGAACCGCTTGGCCCGGGACGTCGGGCATCCCGCGACGGTTTTGCGGTCGCCGAGCGGGCACGAAAGCCGCCACACCGACCCACGCACGCTCGAGCTCTTCGTCATGGCCACGGCCCTCGTGAACCGGCGGATCGTTGGTGAACTCCGCCGGAGGGGCGTGTCCGCCGTGGGGCTTTCGGGCCTCGACGGTGGCACCCTCCTTGGGCGGCGCAAGGCGGCGATCCGTGACGTTCGGAACGGCCGTGTTCGCATCGTGCGCGACGACTGGAGCGGCTCCATCGAAGGCGTCGAACCAGGGGCCGTGCATGCCCTGCTGGCGGCGGGGTACGTTCCCGTGCTTGCGCCCCTGGCGATGACGGAGTCGGGTGAGCCGTTGAACGTCGACGGGGATCGAGCGGCGGCGGCGATCGCGGCGGCGCTTCGCGCAGAGTCGCTCGTCTTGCTCACGGGCGTGCCCGGCCTGATGGAGCGCTTCCCGGACCCCGCCTCGCTGATCCGGACCGTCCCTCTCGCCGAGGTCGACGCGGCGTTAGAGAGCGCCCAAGGCCGCATGAAGCGCAAAGTGCTCGCCGCGAGCGAAGCCCTTCGCCCGAGCCAAACCATCTCAAGAGACGGTCTCGGCGTCCGGCGCGCCGTGATCGCCAGCGCCTCGATCCCTGAACCACTCGTCGCCGCCCTTGGCGGTGGTGGAACCCAATTCATCGAACACGCAGCCCAGGAGGTGAACGCATGAGTTCCACCCAGCTGAATGAAGCCCCCCGAGATTCCAGCGCGCCCGCCCACGAAATCGAGACCCTTCTCGGGGCGGGAGCGATCCGTCCGAGGCCGGTGGAGTTCACCCATGGCAGCGGCGCCCGGCTCTTTGACTCCGAAGGGAACAGCTATATCGATGCGACGTCCTCGTACGGGGTCGCCTCCCTCGGGCACGCACACCCGAAGCTCGTGGGGGCCATCGCAAACCAGGCCGGGAGGCTGATGGCGCTGACGCCTAGCTTCGCGAACGGGCAGCGGGCGGCGTACATGTCCGCACTGGTCGAGGCCTTGGGGGCCCCGTTCTCGCGCCTGTTCCTCTGCAACTCAGGGGCGGAGGCGATGGAAGCCACCCTCAAGGTCGCCCGGCTGAAAACGGGGCGCACCGAAGTGGTGGCGTGCATTCGCGGATTCCACGGGCGCACGCTCGGGGCGCTCAGCGCCACGGCGGAAAAAGCGTACCGCGCGCCGTTTGGGCCGCTTGTCCCGGGCTTTACCCATGTGCCGTACGGGCGCATCGACAGCCTGGCCGAGGTCGTGAATTCCAGCACGGCGGCCGTGGTGCTGGAGGTGATCCAAGGGGAGGGCGGTGTCCGGCCCGCGGAGGCGAAGTACCTAAGGGAGGTCAGGGAGCTCTGCGACAGCACGGGGACGCTCCTGGCGTTCGACGAGGTGCAGACCGGATTTGGCCGCACCGGGGATCTGTTTGCGTTCCAGGGCGTGGGCGTGACGCCGGATCTTGTGGCGCTGGCGAAGGGCATCGCGGGCGGCTTTCCCATGGGGGCCGTGGGGATGACGGAGGCCCTCGGCCCCCTGCCCCCCGGGAGCCACGGCTCGACGTTCGGTGGCAACCCCCTGGCATGCGCAGCGGCCCACGCGGTCCTGGACGTGATCCAGGGCGAAGGGCTTTGCGCGCGGGCGCGGGGCCTTGGCGAGCACGCCATGGCTCGGCTCCGGGAAGGGGCGGGCCGGAATGTGCGCGAAGTGCGCGGACGAGGGCTAATGATCGGAATCGAACTGCGCGGGGCCGTGCGGCCTGCGCTCGACGCGCTCTTCTCGCGGCGTATTCTCGCGCTCCCCGCGGGCCGTAACGTGCTCAGGCTCTTGCCGCCGCTCGTCATTGACGAACGTGATTGGGACACCGTCATCGACAACGTGCTGGAGTTGACCGCATGAGCGCTGCATTTGATCAGGGGGACACCGCGCGGGTGCTCGAGGAGCTCGTGCGGATTCCAAGCCTCTCCCGGGATGAGGGCGCGGCGGCGGGCTATCTCGTGGATGCCCTGGGGAGCCGCGGCTTCCGCGCGCACTTGGACGCCGCGGGCAACGCGGTGGGGGTCATTGGGCAAGGGACGCGCACGATCGCTCTGGTTGGGCACATCGACACCGTGCCAGGTGACCTTCCCGTACACGTAACGGATGGTGTCCTGCACGGGCGCGGAAGCGTGGATGCGAAGGGGTCGCTCGTGACGCTCTGTTCCGCGGCGCGGCGCGCCGTGGACGCGGGGGTCGACGGGCGCTTTGTGGTGGTGGGCTGCGTGGAGGAGGAGGCCGAATCCTCGAAGGGGGCGCAGTACCTGGCGGACACCTGGACGGCCGCGCCGGAGGCCCTTGTCATCGGAGAGCCGAGCGGCGCGGACGGCGTGACGCTCGGCTACAAGGGCATCCTCTCCGGCCGCGTGGACGTCGCCTGCGATAGCGCCCACGGGGCCCATGAGGCGAAGAGTGCGCCGGAGCTCGCTAGCGATATCTGGCAGCGGATTGCGCGGGATGCGGCGACGTTTGCGCCCGAAGGCGCAACGCTCTTCGACTCCATCTTGCCCCGACTCATGGGCATGGGGTCGAGCCACGACGGCGTGGCGGACACGGCGAACCTCCGACTTGCGCTGCGCCTTCCTCCTAGCCTCACGCCCGATGAGGCCGAGGCCTGGGTCCGGGAACGCGTCGCGGCCATCGCCTGCGGCGGGACGTTCACGGTGGGGGGCCGCGCTGCCGCATGGCGTGGCCCGCGCACCTCATCGATCGCCCGTGCCCTCGGCCGGGAGATTCTCCGCACCGGCGTGAAGCCGCGCTTCCAGGTCAAGACCGGGACGGCGGACCTGAACGTGCTCGCGCCCGTTTGGGGTTGCCCCGCGGTGGCCTACGGGCCCGGGGACGCGGCCCTCGACCATACGCCGGAGGAGCGCGTATCCCTGGCCGAGGTGGAGGTCGCTGCGCAGACCCTAGGCCGCGCGTTGGCGTCGCTTCTGCCGCAGGCCGTCGAGGGCGACGGCGCCGACGATGATCGCGCCGATCAGGATCTCCTGGACGTAGTTCGGAACGCCTGAGAGGTTGCAGCCGTTGGCGAGCGTCGCCATCAGCAGGGCGCCGAGGATCGATCCGAGGATGGTCCCGGTGCCCCCTGAGAGCGACGCTCCGCCGATGACCACCGCGGCGATCACGTCGAGCTCCTTGCCGCCGGCGCTCGTGGGGTCACCGACCACGAGGCGTCCGAACTGCAGGACCCCGGCGAGGCCCGCGGCGGCGCCCATGAGGGTGTAGACGAGGATCTTGGTGCGGTCCACGGGGATGCCGCAGAGGGTGGCGGCGCGCTCGTTCGAACCGATGGACGTCGTCCAGATGCCAAAGATCGTGCGGCGCAGAAGCAAGGCTGCGAGGACCGCGGCGATGATCATCAACCACACACCAGGCGCCACCATGAGCCAGGCAGGGTCGGGGGTCTTCGCCATGATGTCGGCGAAGGCGCCGCTCGGTGCGCTCACGGTTTGTTCGTCGGCGAGCCACTTCGCGACGCCCCTGGCGGCGCCCAGGGTTCCGAGGGTCGCGATGAACGGCGGCAGGTCGAGCTTTGTGATCAGCCCGCCGTTCACAAGGCCCACGGCGGAGCCCGCGAGGATGCCGCAGAGGGCCGAGGCCCACTCGCCGTACCCCGCGCGCATGGCGAGGGCGGTCACCACCGAGGCGAGGGCGATGATCGACCCGACGGACAGGTCAATCCCCCCCGACCGGATGACGAAGGTCATGCCGATGGCGCACATTCCGACGATCGCCGACTGGGTGAGGATCGTCTTGACGTTGTAGACCGTCGCGAAACCCTGGGGTGCGACGATCGTGAAGAGAGTGGCCACGAGAAACAAGCCGATGAAGGGCCCGAGCGTGTCGAACAGGCGCGCCCGTGACGATCCGGGGGTGGGTGCCGTGGCATCAACCATGGAGCGTTCCCCCGGTGGCTTCGGCGAGCACCTCGTCCTCGGTCCAGTCGCCCACGGCCCGCGCGGTGCCAAGCACGCCCCGGGACATGACGACGATGCGATCGGCGACGCCGAAAAGCTCGGGCAGGTAGCTGCTGACCATGACGATGGAGTTTCCCATACGGCAAAGCTCGTCTAGGAGCCGGTAGACCTCGATCTTTGCGCCGACGTCGATGCCCCGCGTCGGTTCGTCGAGGAGAAACACGGACACGCCGTGGTGGAGGAGGCGCGCGATGGCGACCTTTTGTTGGTTGCCTCCGGAGAGGGTGCGGGCCGGTTGATCGGGGCTACCGGCGCGGATGCCGAGGCGCTCTTGCCAGGTGGCGAAGGCGCCACGGCGGGCGTAGGGCGTGACGAAGCCGATGGGGCCGCGGG
>CAJXRJ010000179.1 GCA_913058555.1 uncultured bacterium | reverse complement strand
CGAGATCATGCCTAGTCTCGTGGGCTCGGAGATGTGTATAAGAGACAGGGGGGGACGCGGGCCGGTTCCAGGAGCAGGCATCCCGTCAATCAACCCGGGGGCTGATCTTGGGAACACACGGGCCTACTCGGGCTGGGCGCGAATGCTCATGTTGTCGACACCGAGGACGTTCTGACCCGAGAGGATCTGGCCCGGGGTGTCGGCCCCAAAGTCGGTACGGTCGAACATGATGCAGTAGCGGACCATGTTGATCGTGTACAGACCGCCGGTGGCGGGCTCGACGAGGTTGAGGTCGGCCGGGTGCGAAACCCAAGGCGTCACGGAGCCCAGGGCCAAGAACGGCGACTGGACATCAGTGATGTTGAAATCGCAGGGATCGACGTTGATGGTCGGATCGTTGAGGTCGGCCACTTCAGCACGGGCGCCTTGGAAGCGCACGACGATCGGGGAGGCCGTCTCGCCCACCATCAGGTCGTACCCAAGGAGGTTGCCGAAGTCAGCTTCCCATGACGTGGGCGAACCACGGAAGGGGCGCACCGTGGTGCCGCCCATGCCGTCGTCGAGGACCACGTCCATGTTCCAGCCAGGATTCGCGTCGTCAGGACCCGTGTCGTCCAAGAACGTGAGGCTCACGAACGACCCCACCGGACGAATCCAGCAGGAGGTGGCGCCGGTGACCGAATCGGGGCGACGCGTGATGACGTTGGCCGACTCGTAGTAGTTTGCTGCGAAGCTGATGAAGTCGATGGCCGTCGCGGCCGACTCCGTCGGGGACACCTTCGTTGCATAGAAGTCGAGGTCGAAGGAGCCCGAAGGATCCGCATCTTCAATCCGGACGAGGCCGGGGCTGCCGGAGCCGCCGCGGGCGAGGGCGCCCATCGCGTTGGCAGACCACGGGGCCGTGCCGCCAGCACCACCGTTCGCCAGGACTCGGCCGTTGCCGGTGATCTGGAAGTTGCGGGCCCGGAGGCGGACCGCGCCGCCGGCGCCACCGCCGCCAGGGATGGCGTAGGAGCCGTCTTCGCCGACGGTGCCGTCCGGGCTACCGCCGTCGCCACCGCTCACGTCGATCCGCCCTTGGAGGTCGAGGGATCGGCCCATCGTGATCTCGATCGCGCCGCCGCCCGCGCCGCCGGCGGCGCCACTGTGGTCGCGCCAGCGCTCGAACATCGAGAGCGTGAACGGAGGGGCCACGTCGAGGCAATCGACCGGATCCATGATCGGGTCGGGTGCCAGGGGCTGGCCGCCCACTCGGCTGCCGTAGGGGTGGTTTCCACCACCACCGCCGCCAGAACCACCGTCGAGGTCACCGGTCTCCCAACGAAGGAGTCGGCGCATGTAGCCTGCGTTGGTCGAGTTTGCCGCGACGAGAGCAGCCATTCCGCCACCGTTCGTGTTGGGAGCGAACGTGGGGTTGCCGCCGGGGGCCTGGGTGAGGCCGTCGCCGATCGCCTGAACGGTGCCTTCGATGCCGAGACGGGAGTAGCCGCCTCCGCCACCGGGTGCCGAGAGGATCTGGACCATGCACTGGATCCCGTCGACGGGAACCAGCGGATCGGTCACCAGGTTGAAGCCGACGCCACCCAGGTTGGCCGGGTCGCCGGTCGACACCGTGGGAAGTGCTACCGGGAACGGCGCGCCGCCAGGGCCACTGCCTTCGGTGCTTACGTCACCGCCGACACCGGCGCCGCTGCTGCCTGCACGGACCGCAAAGGGGTTCTCCTGGCCGCCGAGGGCGATGATGCCAGGCACGCCGGTGAAGTCCGCGCGGTCGCCGCCCAATCCGCCTTCGCCGCCGGCGGGGCCGGGCTGCGGAGCGGGGCCAGCAAGACCCGGCTGAGAAATCAGAGAGTCGTGCGCTGGAGCGTTCTCGCCCGCGGCGTCAATGATCGCGCCAGGGGCCACGATGCAGGATCCACGGGAGAGGATCCGCGCGGGGTTCGCGCCCTCAATCTTCAGCGTCGCGCTGGGCTCGATGATGACCTTCGAGAACTCGAAGACACCGTCGGTGACCGTGATCGAGCGCGGGTACGTGGCGTCTTCACCGTTTCCGATGACGTCCACTTCGCTAAGGGCCATCAGCGGGAACACTTGGCTCTCGGTGTTGAGCGTGACGGTTTCTCCGGAGAGAACGCGGAGCTCGCCAAGGCGGCCGGAACCGCCCGAGATGCCCGGGTTCAGGATCCCGTTCGCCCAAACAGCGCCGGTCGCGTTCTGGTCCTCGAGGTCGTTCGAGTCGAACGTCTCGCCGTTCTCCGGAATCGTGATCTCGGGGAACGTGATGAACTCCGGAACTGCCGCAAGGATGCCGCCGCCGCTCATCGTCGTGACCGGGTTGCCCGCCGCGTCGGTGACCGAGGACGGAATCCGGATGACGAGCAGGTTCGGGTTGATGGGGTCGGTACCCGCCGACGGGATCGTGCCTTCGGGGGTGAAGACAAGATCCGTGGTCAGAGAGATCTGGTCGACGAAGAACTCGTAGCTCCCGGGCAGGTCGAATCGATCCTGGCCGGAGGTTGCGAGGGACCCATCACGGTCGTAGCGCACCTTGATGAAAGGCGACTGGTTCGTGCCGTTGTCCGCCACGGTGGGCAGGAACATCAGCTCGTTGAATGCGAAGTAGACCTTCGAGAAGCGCGAGATATCGGTGACGAGGTTGTTCACGTCCTGACCGATTTGCACGCGCTCGGTGGTCAGCGGCAGCATGTTCGCGTCGTAGCTCGTGACGCGATCTGCCGTGACGGTGACGATCGGATCGCCCGGAACGATGTCCGCGATGCCCTCGGTCGTTTCGACCGAACAGCGCAGGCGGGCGCGGTTCGGGTTGCCCTCCGTGCTTCGGATGAACGGACCCGCGTCGCCCTGGTTGGCACCAGGGACGAGGATCTCGTAGGTCCGGTTGGTCTCGAAGGAGAATGAGATGCCACCGTTCTGGAACGAGATCGACGGCCGGAAGATCACCCGGCGCGGGTCGAGCGGGTCCACGAAACGGAGGCCCTCGGGGGAGGTGCCGTTCGCAGTGTCGGTGACCTGAAGGCTCGACGGGCTGATCGAGGAGGGATCAACCGGGAGCGAGAACAGGATCGAGATCTCCTGGTTCTCCGTCACGTTCACGATTCCACAGGTGACCTCACGGCCATCGGAGCCATCAGAGCAACCGATCGAGCACGAGCGGACAAAGAGGTCACCGGAGAACTCGGACGAGGCCGAGCCGCTACAGGCGGACAGTGCGGTGAGGCCGATCAGGGCGGCCATGCCCGTGAACCGGCCGGTGTTCCTGGTCTGGCCCGAATGCCCTGACTGGAAGGGGGCGGCGAAACGCTTCAATCGCATGGGGGTCTGGTAGAGACGTAAAGGGGTCCGGCGAACCGGAGTCGAAACCCGAACGGAAAGCCGATCGGAGGCACTGATGCTCCGAACAGAAGCCCTATCCGCTGGGACGCGAGCAGGGGACGCTTGGAGCCGAGTCTTTCGAGTCGGATGCCGAGGGATGGCTTGGGGGCCGTCCCGGCTTGGGGGGCTCACCATTGTGAGGCCCGCGGAGGCGCTTTGCCAAGTCCCTTGTCCCCGGAGGCGGCGACGGACGCTAGAAGGGGGACCGCGACTTGCAGCACTTCCTCCCCCATTGCATATGGCGGGCCAGCGCCGCAACCCACCACTTCACCCAGTCGAATCCGTGTCCCAACCGACGCCCGTGCCCCAGTTCGCTCCGTCATCCATGGCCCAAACATGCCCTGAACAGGCCGCAGATCAGGACAGGTCGCGCCCCGTTCCTCCCCAGGATCAGGCCTCAATCGCCAGCGCCGGGACGTCGGCGTGTGCGATGTCGCACGGCCCAGTGCGTGCTTGGCTCACAGTCTTAGGTGCCGCCCTCGTGCTGGCTTCCTGCTCTAACGACGGCCAGGGGGCTGACGGATCGCCCACTTCCGCCGTCGCCAGTGCCGGCTCGACCCCCTCGGGCATCCCCAATGAGGTGCAGAAGAGACTCGGAGCCCCCGCCCTCGAAATCACCGACGCCGACATCCCCGAGCCCCTCGTGGGTGACGGAACGAAGCTCTCCCCCGCAGCGATCCAGATCAACCCCGATCAGATCCTGCCCCCCGACCTCCCGTTCTCCGAGGAGGTTCGGGCGGAGATCATTGGGCTCCTGCGAGACCTTCAGCCCCTGCATGAGTCGCTGACCAGCGACCACCACGACCGCTGGTACATCCGGAACCGCCGGCGCCTCGAGGCCCTCGAACGCGACACCCGCACCGACATCGGACTTGCCGCCCTACGAGCCTTCGAGAAGTACCCCATTCGGGACTTCAACGTGCGGCGAAACCTGCTTCGGATCGCGGCCCGCGTCGCCCCTGAAGAGTCGAGCGTCTTTCTGGGGAACCTCGCGTTCACCTATGGGCCGTACATCGAGGACCGCACCGAGGCCCTCCTTTACTACGCCGAGATCGCACCCGAGGAGTTCATGGACCGCGCCCGGCCCTACCTCGAGCGAGCGGGCCGCCCCTTCCAGACCGCGCCCGACGACGAGTTCTTCACGAGCGGGTGGTTGAAGGCCTGCGAGGCCTCCGGGGAGGACCCTGTCCCCATGATGGCCTCGGTCGCGACCAACTTCGCCCTCCAGCCGCGCGCGCGGTACGTGGCTGTGAAGTCCCTGAAGGCCCACGCCTCGAGCCCCCTCGCCCGAGCCGCCCTCGAGACCACCCTCGTGGAGTCCACCGGGGACGCCTACATCCGGCGCATGAGCGCCCAGTCGGTGATCGGCGGCTACCCCCGCGAGGAAGCGTGCATGCTCCTGCAGAAGGTGGCCTCCAGGGAGTCTGACATCAACTTCGCCCGCTTCCTCGACGACATGATCCAGTCCAACTGTCGATGAGCGCCGGTTCCCCGCAGTGGGAGGCGGCGACACTCGTCGACTCCCACTGCCACCTTGCCGATAAGGCTTTTGACGAGGATCGTGAGCAGGCCATCTCCCGGGCACGCGCTGCGGGCGTAGGCCGCATGGTCGTGATCGGCACGACGCCGGCCACGTCGGGAGATGCCCTCGTGCTGGCGGAGACGGACCCGGGTCTCTTTGGCACCGCGGGCCTCCACCCCCATGAGGCGGGCTCGTTCAGTGCGGAGACGCGAGCGGAGCTTGAGGCCCTTTGCGGGCGCAGCGATTGCGTGGCCGTCGGTGAGACAGGACTCGACTGGTTCAAAGAATGGGCGCCGCGGGATCAGCAGCTTGCGTCGTTCGCGTGGCACCTCGAGCTCGCCCGCAGCCTCGACAAGCCGGTCGTCATCCATGCGCGTGATGCCCACGGGGACACCGCGCGGCTTGTGCAAGCGGTCCCCGGCGTGACCGGCGTGATGCACTGCTTTGCCATGGGCCCGGGGGAGATGGAGGTCTACCTCGCGGCGGGTCTCTACATCTCGTTCAGCGGGATCGTCACGTTCCCCCGTAGCGAAGAGATTCAAGCTGCGGCGAAACTCTGCCCGGCGGATCGCCTCTTGGTGGAAACCGACGCGCCCTATCTGGCGCCCAAACCCCACCGCGGCAAGCGCTGCGAGCCAGCCCACTGCGCCGACACGTTGCGGTTCGTTGCTGGGCTGCGGGGCGACGACCCCAGGGACCTGGCCCCTATCTGCGGGCAAAACGCAGAGACGCTCTTCCGGCTCGGAGGCCGGTAGAGGAACCGAGGACGCAGGACGCCATCCATCGGACGCGAAGCCGTGTTCGCCGGTACCCATTGAAAGCGCCCCGGATTCGCGATGCGAACCCGGGGCGCTCTCTACTCAGGCCGCTAGGCGGCCATGAGGATCGTCAAGCGATCAGTTACCAACCGGCGTCCAGACGCCAACTTGGGCGTTGAGGCCAGCGGCCGCAAGGCCGGGCTCGGAGCCCATGTCAGCAGCGGTCGTGAACGCATCGTCGTCACCGGGGATGACGGTGGTGCCGTTGTAGCTGGTGGCCGCAACGTTGTTCAGGGTTGCGATGACATCACCGGACTGGTTGATGAAGAAGGCGCGGTTGCCGGTCTTCGTGCGCTGGACGGGCCAGGCGTAGCAGCACCACATGATCTCCGAGTTGGACGCGCCCGGAAGCGTGCCCGGGTTACCACCGGTGGGCGCCTCGGCAACGAAGCCGATGGGCCGCGCGGCAGCAGCGTTCGGAAGGAGCATCTTGTAGTAGTAGCCCTGACGCTCCACGATGCCGTCGGTACCGTCGGTGACGACGTTGCCGAAAGCGGTCGGGAGGTAGGTGGGGTCGAGCGTGATAGCGCTGATCTGCGGCGCACCACCGTTGTACTCACGGACAAAGTCGGCGCCGGCGAGCTCGCCGAAGTAGCCGTGCTCACCGCCGCCGTCGGCGTCGGTGTCGATAGCGGCCGAAGCCTGAAGCTGCTGCTGGGCAGCCGCGATGGAACGAAGCGTTGCGATAGCGGCGTTCTCGTTAGCCGAGACACGCGCGCTGACGAGCTTCGGAATTGCGACGGCAGCAATGATTGCGATGATGGCGACCACGATCATCAGCTCGATAAGCGTGAAGCCAGCCTGGCGGTTGTTACGGTTCATCTTCTCCAAGAATCCCTTGTAGTTGAGAGGGCAGTGCCCCCGGGCCCCATGGACGGGTCCCTCGGTTGGTAGGTAGGTGTCGATCTCCTCCGCGGAGACCGGGCACGGTGGCTAGCTGAAACAGCCGGCCGCCATAGGGGCTATCGGCGAGGGTCGAGGGCCGTCTTGAGGCGGCGGTCGGGTGTTTTGTGAGAAAGTGCATTTGGTGGGGTATTCACCCCCACGAAAGGCGCCAGCCGATGCGCTAGCGCGGGAAAGCCGACTTCTCCGGGTGTGCGATCCTGGGATTGGCGCGCCCCCCCACGGAGCTCTCGCGCACCGAGAAAGAGCCTTCTGCCCTCGGTGTGATTCTTCGCCAATGGGACCGTCCCCATGAATGCAGGCCGCCGCGCTCCCCCATGGCTGGGAGAGCGCGGCGGCTTGGGAGTACGGGGGTCCGGAACCCCACTGCGGGTCCATTCCCCTATGGCTGGCGCAACGGCACAGCGCTAGCTGACGGGCTGCCGCTCTACTGTCCCGACAGGTTGGAAACCATGTTGAGGATCGGCATGAAGATGGCGAGCACCACGCCGCCCACGATGACACCCATGAACGAGATGAGCAGCGGCTCGATGAGACTCGTCAGGGCCTTCACCTGTGCCTTCACCTGGCTGTCGTAGAACTCGGCGATCTTCTCGAGCAACGCTTCGAGGGCGCCGGTCCGCTCGCCAATCGCGATCATGCGCGTCACCATCGGCGGGAAGATCTTCTCTTGGGTCAGTGGCTCCGAGAGCAAGTTGCCGTTCCGGACGCTGTCCCGTGACGCGAGCACCGCCTTCGTCAGGACCCAGTTGCCCGAGGTCGCGGCCACGATGTCCAGGGTTGCCATGATCGGCACACCAGAGCGAACCAAGGTCGCGAACGTGCGGCTGAAGCGCGCGAGGCAGACCTTCTGGAACAACACCCCGAAGACGGGGAGCTTGAGCAGGAGCACGTCGAAGAACTTCGTCCCCGTCTCCGTGCGCTTGAACATCACGGTTGCCACGATGGACGCGAACATGCCGCCGAGCACGAGGGCCATGTTGCCGCGCAGGAAGTTCGACATGTCGAGCACGAACTGCGTGATGGCCGGCAGGTCGGTATCGAGGGAGTCGAAGACGTTCTTGAATGTCGGGACGACGCCCATCATCAGGAACATCGTGATGCCGACCACGAGGACCATCGAGATCACGGGATAGGTCATCGCCGACTTGATCTCGCGGCTGAGCTCTTCGGCCGCTTCCATGTAGTCCGCCAGGCGGTCGAGGATGATGTCCATCTGACCGGACACCTCACCTGCCTTGACCATGCTGATGTAGAGCGGCGTGAACGATTTCGGAGCCTGCTCCATGGCAGCAGAGAGGTCCGAGCCGCCGCGCACCGTTTCGACCAGCAGGTCGCAGGTGGCCTGCATGCCTTTCGAGTCCGCCTGGTGACCGAGCACTTCGAGGGCTTCAAGTAGGGAGAGTCCGGCTCCGACCATGGTCGCGAGCTGGCGCGTGAAGATCACGATCTCTTCCTTCTTGGCCCTCGCCCCTCTTTTGGATGCAGCCGTGCGTCCCTTGTGAGAGTTGTCCTGCTCTGCCTTTTGGAAGTGCTTGCGCCTTCCGGATCCGGCGTCCAGCTTCAGGATGATCAGATTCTTCTTACGAAGCTCCGCCACCGCGTCCGCCTTGGACTCCGCCTGGATCGTTCCCTCAACGGTTGCGCCGCCAGAGTCTTTTGCTGCGTACTTGAATTCAGCCACGGGTGTCGTCTCCCACTTGGGTCATCGAATTGGGGGTTGGCAGGGCAGTGATTGCCTTGGGATCAGTCATCGAGGGTGATGCGGAGCACTTCCGGAATGGAGGTGATGCCCCGCAGAGTGTTCTTGAGGCCAACGCGGCGCAGCGTGAGCATGCCCTCCTCGATGGCCTGGACTTTGAGCTCGTCCTTCGACTTCCCCTCCACGACCATCCGCCGCAGGCGCGGGGACATCGGAAGGGTCTCGAGGATCGGGAAACGGCCCTTGTAGCCGGCGGTGCATCGGGCACAGCCAGCGGGGTTCGGCTCGTACAGTTCGAAGGGCTGGTTCAAGTCCTCCTCGTCGAAGCCGATCTTGAGCATCTCCTCGATAGGCGGGTCTTCCACCTGCTGCTTGCAGTTGCTGCAGAGGCGGCGGCCGAGTCGCTGGGCGCAGATGCAGAGGATGGAACTCGACACCATGAAGGGGTCGATTCCCATGTCCACGAGGCGCGTGATCGTCGCCGCAGCGTCGTTCGTGTGCAGGGTCGAGAGCACGAGGTGACCGGTGAGCGCCGCCTTGATGGCGATGTCCGCGGTCTCTTTGTCTCGAATCTCACCGACAAGAACGATGTCCGGGTCCTGACGCAGGATGGAACGGAGCGCACCGGCGAAGGTCGTGCCTCGCTTCGGGTTCACCGGGACCTGGTTGATCCCGTCCATGCGATACTCAACCGGGTCCTCCACCGTCGTGACGTTCACTTCGGGCGTGGCGACGGCGCTCACGCAGGAGTACAGCGTCGTCGACTTACCCGAGCCCGTCGGGCCCGTGACGAGAAGCATCCCGTACGGCGAATCGATGGCGGTCTGAACGTCGTCGAGGGACTTCTGCTCGAAGCCCATCGTGTCGAGCTTCATGGACAGGTTGCCCCCGTCCAAGATCCGGATCACGCTCTTCTCCCCCCCCACCACGGGGAGGATCGAAAGTCGGAAGTCGACGGTCCGTCCCTGGTACTTGATGCGGAACTTGCCGTCCTGGGGCGCGTGGCGCTCGGCGATGTCGAGGCTCGCGAGGATCTTCAGGCGACTGGAGAACGCGGGAAGGAGGGCCTTCGGCGCGCGCATGATTTCGCGCATTCGACCATCCACACGGAAGCGGATTCGGAGCGACTTCTCACCGGGCTCGACGTGAATATCACTCGCCTTGTCCTTGAGCGCCTGGAGGATGATCGCGTTCGCGAGCTTGACGGCCGGGGCGTCTTCGCCTTCGGCTCCGCCGAACTCGATGTCCTCGGCCTCTTGATCGTCGGTTTTGACCTCGAGGTCTTCGGCGGCGCCGACCTCGTCCATGAGCTCGTCCACCCGGGACTGCCCGCCGTTGAGCTGGCCGTTGAGGGCCGCCATGACCATGGGGCCGTGGCTGAAGACCGGGCGCACATGACAGTGCGTCATGCGCTTCAGGTCGTCGAAGAGCAGAACGTCGAAGGGGTCGGAGACCGCGATCGTCAGGACGTTGCCGTTCTTTGCGATCGGGATGAAGCCTTTCTCGCGGCACAGCTCCGGTGCCACTGCCTCAATGGTCGCTTCGTCAAAGATGACGCGGCGCAGGTCCACGGGGGGGATGCCGGCCGCACGGCCGAGCACCTCCATCATGGCTGCTTCGTGCAGCTCACCGTTGCCGAGCAGCGTTTCGATGGGGTCTCCCTCACCGCGAGCCGCCTCGGCCCACGCTTGCTCGCTGATGAGCCCCTCCTCCAGGAGGAGCCCTTTCACCTTGGACGAAACAGCGACCATGTCAGGCGGCCTTCAGGGCACTGTGGAGTTCTTTGGGGTCGGAAAGCACACGCTCGGCATCTTTCAGGCGGCAGCGCCCGGAGGACACGAGGTCAGCCAGGGACTGGGACATCGTCCGCATGCCGAGCTGACCACCCGTCTGGATGTGCGAGTAGATCTGGTGCGCCTTGTCATCGCGGATGAGCGCCTTGATGCCGGGCGTCGACATCATCACCTCGGCGGCGAGGGCGCGGCCATCGCCACGGGCCGTGGGGATCAGCTTCTGGCTGAACACGGCCTCGAGGGTGAAGGAGAGCATCGTGCGCACCTGGTCCTGCTGGTCTGCGGAGAACACGTCGATGATCCGGTTGATCGTCTGGACGGCGTCCGAGGTGTGCAGGGTGCCGAAGGTCAAGTGACCCGTCTCAGCGAGGGTCAATGCCGCCTCGATGGTCTCGTGGTCACGGAGCTCGCCCACGAGGACGATGTCGGGGTCCTGGCGCAAGACGCTCTTCAGGGCGTTCTTGAAGCCGTGGGTGTCGTCCCCCACTTCGCGCTGGGTGACCACGCAGCGCTTATGGTTGTGCGTGAACTCGACCGGGTCCTCGATCGTGATGATGTGGTCGTTGCGCGTCTCGTTGATGTAGTCGATCATCGCCGCGAGCGAGGTCGACTTACCGGATCCGGTGACGCCCGTGAAGAGCACGAGGCCCGACGCGAGGTTGCAGATCCGATGGCAAACGTCGATGGGCATGCCGAGCTGTTCGAAGCTCGGGGTGCCGCTCGGGATGGCCCGCAGCACGCACGCGACGGAGCCGCGCTGATAGAAGCTGTTGACCCGGAAACGGCCGTAGCCGTCGATGCCGAAGGAGCAATCCAGCTCGAGATCACGGTCGAGGCGCGCGATCTGCTCGGAGTTCAGGATGCTCGTAGCAAGGCGGCGGGTGGTCTCACCGTCCAGGGGAGGGTGCTCCACCGGCAGCAACGTCCCGTTGACGCGGACCCGGGGAGGGCTTCCAACCGTGATATGTAGGTCAGAGCCGCCCTGGCGCACTAGCAGCTGTCTCTTATACACATCTCCGAGCCCACGAGACTAGGCATGATCTCG
>CAJXRJ010000178.1 GCA_913058555.1 uncultured bacterium | reverse complement strand
GGCTCGGAGATGTGTATAAGAGACAGCCCAGGGGGAGGGCATCCCGCTCACGCCCATTGACGACGCAGGCAACAAGCAGCCGTACCCGCTCATGAAAGTGACGCTGCGCACGTCGAGCGGAGTGGAGCTGGCCTCAACGGTCACGTCGGTCCCGAACTCCCAGGAGCTCCTGTGCGCCCAGTGCCATGCCTCGGGGTCGAGTCCCTACGCGCGCCCCGAGGGAGGCTGGGCGTACCACCCGAATCCACTGCGGGACGACCGCCTGAACATCCTTCGCCTGCACGACGAGAAGAACCTGGGCAACCCGGTCTACGACGCGGCCCTCGCGACGGCCGGCTACCGTGCCAGTGGACTCTTGGACACGGTCCAGCAGGACGGCACCTCCATCCTCTGCGCCAACTGTCACGGATCCAACGCGCTCCCAGGCACGGGGATGCCAGGCATCAGCGCGATGACGGTGGCCATGCACGGCGGGCACGCCGACGTTCTGACGGAGTCCCAGGTGGCCTTGGACGCAGACCCCACCCGCAACGCGTGCTACACCTGCCACCCGGGCTTTGACACCCAGTGCCTGCGGGGCGCCATGGGCACCGCCGTGGGCCATGACGGGGCGCTCTCGATGGACTGCCAGAGCTGTCACGGTGGGATGAGCGAGGTGGGCGACCCCACACGCGTCGGCTGGCTCGACCAGCAGAACTGCCAGAACTGTCACACCGGTTCGGCCACAAACAACAACGGACAGATCCGTTACGAGTCGGCCTTCGACGCCCAGGGCCAGCCACGCGTCGCGGTGTCGGATCTCTTCGCGACCAACCCAGATACTCCCGCGGCAGGATTCTCGCTCTATCGGTTCTCCACAGGCCACGGCGACCTCCAGTGCTCGGCGTGCCACGGTCCGCCCCACGCCATCTTCCCCACCTCCGTGGAGAACGACGGTGCCCAAAACGTCCTTCTACAGGGGCACGATGGCACGCTCATGGAATGCACGGTGTGCCACAGCAACCTTGAGGACGACGAGCTCGACGACGGCCCCCACGGCATGCACTCCACCGGGAACAAGTGGGTGCGGGACGCCCACAAGGACGCGGCGGAGCACAACCTCCAGGACTGCCGCATCTGTCACGGTACGAACGATCGAGGGACCGTGCTCTCCGAGGCGAAGACCGACCGTACCTACAACACGCAGCTCGGCGTGAAGACGTTCTTCAAGGGCCAGCGCATCACGTGCTACACGTGCCATGACGGCCCGGACGACGACGATCCCCCGTCCAACCGCGCGCCCGTGGTGGCGGACCGGACCGTTTCCACCCCCAGGGATGTGCCCCTGGCGATCCCCCTTGCTGGGTCCGACCAGGACGGGGACCCCTTGACCTATCGAATCATCGACCAACCGGCGCCGGGCGCCTTCGGCCGCCTATCCAATGGCACCGTGGGGCTAAACGGCAACGTCGCGACCTTCTACCCAGGCGAATTCCAGGGCGCGGTCACCTTCACGTACGCCGCCAACGATGGCGATATCGACTCCAACCTGGCGACCGTCACCGTGAACATCGGCCCCCCCACCTGCGTGGGCACCGTCGAGGACTACGGCTTCGGATGCGGGGCGGCCTCCGGCATCGTTCCAAAGCTCACGATGACCGGCTGCCCGGAGCCGGGCGGACAGGTGACCTTCGAAGTCACCGGAGGACGCGGCGGCACCTTCGGGATCTTCGTGGAGGGATCGTCGCGGGCCATCCGTGAACTCGGTCCAGGCTGCGTCTTGCGCGTGGGCAGCGTCTCGAACCTCTCCTCGATTCTGCTGTCGCCGGGAGGGGTCGGAGCGGGAACCGCCACCATCCCCTACACCATCCCCCCCCAAGCGAGCGGCAGGCTGACCTTCCAGGTCTACGTCCGCGACTTCTCCCCAGGCTTCATCGGTACGTTCACCAACGCGATCGAGGTGACCCTGCCCTAGGCTGGAGCCTGAGCCTCCCCCCGTCACGGGGGGAGGCCTTCACTTCGAGTCGGAGCCCGGTGCACCCGTGCCACGCAGGGTGTCGCCCGGTTCCAGCCGGATCTGAAGGCGTCCATCTTCCGCGCGCGTCACTTCCCGGTTCCAGCGCGCGGCGAGTGCCCCCTCGAACGGGTCCACGAGGTCCACGTCCACGGGCATCGTCGCGTTGAGGACCACTTCTTGGGTCGCGCCCCCGGAGCGCCGCGCAGAGACGATCAGGCCGCCCCGTGCCCGCAGGCGGGTGAACTGCGCGTCGGGCCAGTCCTCCGGCATGGCCGGGAACACACGCAGCCCGTCCAGCCGCCCGTCGAGGAGCATTCGGTGCAAGGCGTCCATGGCGAGGAAGTTGCCCTCGAGCGTGAACGGCCGATAGGTAAAGCCCGTGACCGACTCGCCGCGCTGCTGGCCGTTGAGGTGAAAGCCGTTGGGGCCGGTACAGAGCAGGTACTGCTCGAGCCGTTGCAGCGCGCGATCCCCGCGTCCAGCCACGGCGTTCATCGCAGCGTTCCACGCGAAGCTGTACCCCACCCAAGCGCGCGTGCCGAGGGCATCGATGCGGTCGAGGGTGGCCTCGATGACCTTGCGGTCCGCCTCGAGCCGCGGGTCCAAGTTCCCCAGCGGATGAATGGCCAACGCGTGGCTGAAGTGCCGGTGGGAGCTCTTGAGCGGAACCCCTCGGGCGATCGTGAGGGCCCCCGTCTCAGCGTCAATATCCAGGGCCTCGAGCCGAGCGAGCGCGGCCCCGAAAGCCTTCACTCGCGGCGCGTCCCCCACCGCCTGACCGATCTCGACGCAGGCGGAGAAGAGCGCGCGCAGGAGCGCCTGGTCGTAGTTCGAGTTTGGCTCTAACCAGGCCTCCGGCCGGTTGTCTCCGTACTCCGGCGACGTGCTGAGTGGCAGCCTCAGCGGACCGCCCGGCTCCGTTTCCTCGAGGAGAGCGAGCAGGGCTCCCCCCACGGCGAAGCAAAACGGCGCGGCCTCGTCCCTCAGGAATCGCTCATCGCCGGAGAAGCGCCAGTGCTCGGCGAACTGCCACGCGATCCACGCGCTGTTGGTCGGGCTCAAGGAGTACTGCCCCCAGCCCCCCAGAGGCGAGCCGTCGAGGGCCATCACGCCAGGGATCGCGGCCAGCCCCTTCCCGAGGCCGTAGAACTCCTCGGCGAAGCGACGATAGCGTGGCAGCAACTCCGTGTTGAAGTCGAGCCACACCCTGCCCGCATCCCAGAGGTTCGCCGTCAGGTACGGCGCGTAGGTCATCTGGGTGTTCAGGTCATTGTGGTAGTCCCCCTTCCAAGGCGGCAGCCCCCCCTCGTCCGCGCACCAAAGCCCCTGCAATGGCATGGGCGAGGCGCCGTCCGCTGTGGTCGCCCGGTAGAGGTAAGCGGCGAGGTCGTATTGCGCCTGGAGTTCGGCGTGGGGAACCTGAATCGACGGCCCCTTCGCCGACCACCCGCGGACTGCGTCCCTGGGCCAAGGACTGCGGTAGGCGTCCGTCCCGGTCCCCGCGAGCTCGACGGCGCGTTCGGCAAGGTCGACCTCGCCTGCCCCACCCAGCAGCGTTAGGCAGATGGAATGAAGGAAGGGCTGACCGTCGTGGGGAGGCTCACTCACGCCCCAGCGCGCCGCGAGCGCCTGGCCGCCGCCAGCGGTCTCTTGCTCAAACGCGACCCATCCGTCCTCCTTGTCACCGCCCGAGGAGAACACTGCGTCGGGCACCCCTAGCTTCTCGAAACCCGCGGGCCTCACGAGCTCGACGTCATCCACCCAATACCCAGACACGCGCACGAGCGGCTCGGTCGGGTGAAGGCGGACGCGCAGGCTCCCGCTGAGGCGAGCGATGCCCTCCAGGGGCCGCGACGCGTCTACCAAAACCACGCCGTCGGCCAGATCGAGGCGAAACCCGTCAATGCGAAACCGCTCATCCAGCACCAGCTCTGCGCGCCCCCCCGGGAGCTTCGTCGGGTACGCAAACGCCTCGTATGGGCGATCGAAAAGTTCGACGTGCCGGGCATGGTCGCCGCTCTCCTTGAGCTCGCGCATGGTCCTCCACGACCAGTCGGGATCCCCCAGGGACTCGGGCCTGCGGAGGTCCCACAAATCGCCACGGTCGAGCGACAGCCGAATCCGATTCCCCTCCCCCCAAACGAGCACACCCAGCGTCCCGTTGCCGAGTGGCAACCCCTCGTCCCAGCGCGCGATCCCCCCCTTGCGCACCACGTCAGCCGGCCTCGCCCCGGGCCAATGGGGATCGTTCGTGGTTTGCGGGCACACAGCGGCGAAGGCCAGAACCGGGAGAAGAGCTGCAAGCATGGGATTCAGGGTCGAGGGGTCACGACGGCCCCGCCCGATCGGCCGCGATCAAGCTCTGGGAAACCGCCTTCCGTGCGAGCCCCATCATCGCATGAACCCCGGGCAGAACCCCGGGCAGAACCCCGGGCAGAACCCCAGTCGACCTCGGCTCGATCTACCTCGAGCGCGCTCCCTGTGTCGCCCGCGAACTCTCCAGGTTGCCGCTTCGGCAAAAAGCCGGTGTCCGAAGGGCCGCACTCCGGTAGCACCCAAGCAGCATGAATTCACTCGCCATCTTCGCCCGCTGGGCCGCCTCCCTGACCTTCCTTTTGGCATCGGAAGTGTCGTACCAGCTCGACGAGAGCGTGTACGAGGCGTGGCTCCAAGAAGCGCACGCCCATCGCGATTACGCGCTCGCCGCAGAGCAGGGCGCGCTCTGGCTGGTCGCCCACCAACACCCCGAGGGGCACTGGGACTGTGATGGCTTTGGGGCCCAGTGCCCGCACGAAAAGTGCACCGGGTACGGCCAAGAGAATCACGACGTAGGCGTGACGGGGTTGGCGCTCATGGCACTCATGACGAGGCCTACGGCTGAGACGCAAGACGGAGATTGCGAGGCTGTTGATGGGGCGATCGAGAAGGGAGTGCAGTGGCTCCTGAGCCAGCGTGACCCGAATACGGGTCGCGTGGGCACCCACCTCACCTTTACCTCGGTCTACGACCACGCAGTGGCCACCGTCGCGCTCGCACAGGCGTACGGGGCGCACCCCAACGCCGAGCTCGGAAACGCCTGCCTCCGGGCCGTCGACTTCATCCTCTCGAACCAGTCCCCCGACGCTGGCTGGCGCTACGAAGTACCGCCCGACGGGAGCAGCGATACGTCCGTGACCGCATGGATGATCCACGCCCTCGATGCTGCGTTCTCGGCGGGTCTCGAGGTCGAGGCAGAGGCATCGTTCCAGCGGGCCCACCGGTTCCTGCGCGCGATGACGGATGGGCCAACGGGACGCGTCGGCTACACGGAACCGGGATCGGCTTCCTCACGCGTCGTTGGATGCAACGACCAGTACCCAACGGAGAAGGGGGAGGCGCTGACCGCAGCAGCCCTCGTCGCCGCGAGCATGATGGGCCTCGACCTCCATGAACCGGGTGAACCCAATCGGTCCGTCCGCCTGCTGCTCCTCACCCTGCCGGAATACAGCCAAGACGGGTACTCCAACGACTACCTCTACTGGTACTACGGCACCGAAGCGCTGCACCGCATGCGAGGGACGCATCCAAAAGAATGGGCACGCTGGAGCGCCAGCATGGGCGCCGCCCTTTCGGAGTCCCAGGAATCAGCGGGGCACAGCAGCGGCTCCTGGAAGCCCGACGGCCCCTGGGGCCACGTGGGGGGCCGGGTCACCTCAACGGCGCTCTCGATCCTCACCCTGAGTAGACTCCAGTAGCCATCCGTCGATGGCGCCCAGGCGTGTGATCTGGTGAGGCCGCCAATCTGAAGAGTGCGCCTCTGCCAGAGGCGCTGCCTGCCGTGCGCGGTTCATTCCCCTGGACGGGGCGCGCAAGGGACACCGAATGGGGATTGGGGTAGCTTGATCAGGGGTGTCGCCGCAGGATTGATCTATGCAGTGCAAGCCGATACTGGTCACTCTTTTGGTGGGAACGAGCGCGCTCGCCGGTTCCTCGCGGGCCCAAGTCAGCTCGCCCCCGCCGGGCTCCACGGTGAGTCCTATCGGCGTGCCCGTTGGACGGCCCGGGATCGCGCGACCTACTCCGTGTTTGCCCTTCGGCGCGGCCGTGGATGGTGTCCCCCTGGCGGCGGATCCGGATTACCGGCGTGTGCTACGCGATTGGTCCGCGATCTCAAGCTTCACGGTGGAGACGTGGCACAAGTTCAGCTTTGTGCGCTTTGGGCCCGGCATCGGGGACTACGACTTCTCCGTGGCGGATCAGACGATCCAGGACATGGTGTCCCTCGGGTACGGCGCCCAGGGAATGGCCTTCCATACGCTCTTCTGGCACAACCGATTCCAGCTCGACCCCTGGGTGGACCAGCTGGGATTCCAGGGCGCACGCCGAGTCATCGGCGAGCATATAGACGCCGTGCATCAGCACTACTACGTCGGGCCCCAAGCGTTCCCCATCAATCGGGTCGATGTGATCAACGAGGCCCTGTCCGACTCGCGGAAGATGCGCGGACCGGGGCCCCAGCCCGGGGACAACCCGTGGGCCCAAGCGGGAACGGCAGCCCTGGGGTACGTGGACTGGGCCGAGCACGCGGTGTCGCGGGCCCAGGCCACGTTCCCCGCGGGCACCAAGCTCTTCTACAACGACTACGGCATTGGCCTGGGCGCCATCGAGGTGAACCCAGCCTCCGCTTTTGATCCGGCGGGCACGACGCACATCTCCAAGGCCGACGCTGCCTTCAAGCTCGTCCGCGACCACCTCGCCCCCGCGGGGCTCGACGGCGTGGGCATACAAACCCACCTGATCGTCCCCTACGTGACCAACGTGGCCGCCCTCAGGAACACGATCCGCCGCTACGGCGAGATCGGCATCGAGGTACACATCACCGAGCTCGACGTCGCGATCGACACCGGCGGAGCGGCTCCCACGCCGGCGCAGCTCCAGCTACAAGCTGATCTGTACGAGGACGTGCTTCGCATCTGCGCTGAGGAACCCAACTGTACCCAGATCACCGTCTGGGGCGTCACCGACGCACATACCTGGATCCCCGCCTTCGCCCCCCATTGCCCGGGCTGTCGAGCACCGCTCCCCCACGACGAGTTAGGCGTTCCCAAGCCCGCGCAACTGGTGATCGACAGCATCTTCAACTCGATCCGCGCGGCCTGCCCTCGATGACCCCTCGCCGGAATGGCCGAGGGGCGCCCAGTGGCTGACGCCGGCAAGCACCCACGGCCGCGCCGGCCGATTCGGCCGGACGTCGGTTCCTCCAAAACAGGTATCGTGCGCCCATGCACATTGCCGCCTGTCTCCTCGCTGTTGCACCGAGCGTCGCGTCCCCGACCGAAGACCCGTTCGACGTCGGTCAGTACGACGTCACCTGGGCGTCGCCTAGCCGCCATGCCGGTGAGTCCATGCCACTGGTTGGGGGCGACCTGGGCTGCAACGTTTGGGTCGAGAATGGAGAGCTTCTCCTGTACGTGCAACGCAGTGGCTGCCTGAGCGAGAACGGGGAGTTCCTGAAGCTCGGGCGAGTGCGGATATCCCTTTCGCCGAGCCCCTTCGATCCAGGGGGGACATTCTCCCAGCGACTGAACCTCGCGGACGGGAGAATCGAGATCGAGGCGAACCGTGAGGACGGCCCCATGGGCCGCATCGTGTGCTGGGTTGACGTGGAAACGTCGACGGTGCACGTCACGATCGACTCCAAAGAACCGATCACTGCCCGTGCCTCGTACGAAAACTGGCGACTTGAAGACGAAGAACTCGTCGACAGCAACGGACGCCGCGAGCGATTCACCTGCTTCAGTCTAGAGGGCTATCCGGGCAAGGTCATCCGCTCGAAGGACGAGGTCGCCTTCGAGGGGGACCGCGTCTCCTTCCACCACCGAAACCCAGAAGACCCGCTGGTTCCGGGGGTCTTGATCTCGCAGCAGGGCCTGGACGACTATCGGTCGGTCATCTTCGACGACATCAAGAATCGCACCTTCGGCGGCGTTCTTGAGGGCCGCGGCATGGCCCCCCTTGGGATCTCGGAGGGCGAGTACAACGGGACCCGACACAAAGCCTGGACCCTCGTCTCCAACGCGCCTTCCACCCAACATGCGATCCGTCTCGTGTCGCACATCGACCAGGCCAGAACCCTCGGTGGGTGGCGAGCCGGACTGGCTGCCACGCTTGGAAAGAGCCAAGACCAAGAAGCCTCGCTCGAACGCAGCGCGGGCTGGTGGCGCCGGTTCTGGGAGCGGAGCTACATCGTCGTCGGGGGCCAGGGGGACCCGTCGCTGGACCCCGCGTGGCGCGTCGGACGCAACTACCAGCTCTTCCGCTACCAATTGGGCGGCAACGTCCGGGGCGAATACCCCACCAAGTTCAACGGCGGCAACCTCAGCTACGACCCCGTGCTCGTGGGCTCCCGATTCGCGTACTCCCCGGACTGGCGTCAATGGGGCGGGGCAATGCACACGGCCCAGAACCAGCGTCTCCTCTATTGGCCGATGCTCAAGGCCGGCGACCGCGACGCGATCCTGCCCCAGTTCGAGCTCTACCGCAAAGGCCTCCCCGGCGCCCGCGCCCGAGTCCAGCGGCACTTTGGCCATGGTGGCGCCGTGTTCACCGAGTACATGAACGCGTCCGGGTTGGTCCTTGGCGCCGGCTGGGGCTGGGACGCACGGAACCACCGCGGCCGGGGCACAGAGGTTCCCATCGGCGACAAGCGCGCCACAGGCGCTAAGGGCTACAACGACATTGTGGAAGCGGGTGTCCAGGCCAACCAGTCATGCGCGTACCACTACGAGTCGCAGCTTGAGCACGCCTACATGATGCTGGAGTACCACCGTTTCTTCGGTGCAGACATCACCCCCTACCTTCCGTTCATCAAGGAGTCGCTCATCTTCTTCGACGAGCACTACCGGATGCGGCAGAGGCTCCGGAACGGGGAGGAGACAGACCCAGAGGGCCGCCTCGTGATCTACCCCTCCACCGCCTGCGAAACCTATCGCGGCGCGAAGAATCCCACGGACCTGGTGGCGGGCCTCAACGCGTGCCTCAAGGGCCTCCTGTCCCTCGGCGACGGGGCGCTTACGCCGAAGGAACGGGCCTACTTCACGGAGTTCCTGGGGCGTGTCCCCGCTTATACGCTCGGGGATCGGGGCGGCGAAAAAGTCTTCGAAGCCGCCGAGAGCTGGGTCGACGTCAAGAACATCGAGCTGCCCCAGTTCTACCCCCTCTTCCCGTTCAACGAGTTCCAGCTAGGCGACGGCGAGATCGACATCTTCCGCCAGACCTACGCCCACGCGCCAAGCTTCAAGGGACAAGTCGTCTCTTGGCATCAGGACGGCATCTTCTTCGCACGCATGGGCATGGTCCGCGAAGCGGCGGCCTACACCCTCCGCAAACTCAAGGACAGCACGCGCCGCTTCCCCACGTTCTGGGGGCCCGGACACGACTGGGTTCCGGACCATAACTGGGGCGGTTCTGGAATGATCGGCCTTCAGGAGATGGCGCTCCAGACCATCGGTGATGACATCACGGTCTTGCCCGCGTGGCCCACGGACTGGCCGGTCAACCTCAGGCTCCACGCCCCCTCGCAGACGATCGTAGAGCTCAGCTACGACGGAACCGCCATCACGGCCTTGCGCGTTGAGCCGCCGTCGCGCGCGAAGGACCTCGTGGTCCCTGAACGCTTTCAGCTCTCCGCCGCAGTGGCCGCAGCGTTCCCAGCCCTCGACCGCCTCTGAGTGCGCGCTATGCGAGCGCCTCAGCCACCGCCTTGGTGTCCACCATCTGCTGAAAGCGCACGACCTGCCCATCCTTAATCCACCAGGTATGGCAACACTGCGCATCGAGCGCCTTGCCGCTCGCCAGGTAGGTGCCGTGGTACCGACCGAACATCGTGACCACGTCGGGCCCGCCCACGATCTCTCCCACGTCCACGCCAAAACCCTCCCACTCCGTGGCCAGACGGGTGAAGACCCCAGCCACCACGGCCTCGGGGCCGGCGTAGGGATTCCCATCTGCATAAGGGAAGCCCTCGGCCTCATTCCAAACGATCTCGGGCGAAAGAAGACCTAGAAGCCCAAAGACGTCCCCGGAGGCGAAGGCGGCGTAGATCCCGCGCACGATCTCTTGCGAATCACTCATGGGCGATACGGTAGCAGCAGCTCGAGCTGCCCGCGGCGTCGGACTCAGAACGGCGGGAGGAGCCGATTTGTAGGGGACACGTATTTTGGAAGGGCGGGGCCAGGAGTCGCACCTTCCTCGGCCTGACGCCCATGGAGGTAGCCGTTATGCTCCTCAACATGGCCCTACTAGCTTTCGCCGCCTCGGCGCTCCTTCTCTCACTCACAGGTTCGGATTCTGCCCACTCGCAAGGGTCCACCCAGGATGGCGCACCGGCTGCGGTTCAGGCGCCGGCCGACGTCAAGCCCAAGGGCTATGCGGGCCGGGCCATCGGGCCCGTGGCCAGCAAGGGCGGATTGCTCGAAGGTCGGGACGGGATCGTGACCTTCGAGGACCTCGAGGACCTGCTCATCTGGCGCGAGGGGAAGAGCCCGTCGGGACAGGCGGCGCTCCGGCAACTGATCGAGCTGCGGGTGGTCGAGCACCTTGGGATGAAGCGCGGAATCCTGGTATCGGACGAGGAGCTCGGGAAACGGGTCGCGGCCCTCGACGATGAGGCCCGCCGGAGCGGCCTCCGGGGCGGACTCAGCGAGTTGATGTCGACCCAGGGAGTCAAGCCGGAGGAATTCCGGCGGTACCTGCGGCTCTCGATGATCCACGAGGCGCTGACGCGGAACGCCCTCGGCCTGAAGAAGGACGCGCCGATCACCCCGGACCAGCAGCAGCTCTGGCTCGAGAACACACTGAAGGAGCGCGGCTACAAGGCCCTGGAGCACCCGTGGTCGGACGGGATCGTCGCCGAGAGCGGAGACATCTCCATCACGCGCAAGGAGTTCGCCGAACACCTTCGGGACGAGATCGCGGACGAGGAGCAGCGGGAAGCATGCTTCGTGATCTTGCTCGAGCGCTCGGTGCGCAAACTCATGCCGGAGGTCAGCGACATCGGCGCCGCCGCCGCACTGGATCGGGAGATCGAGCGGCGCCAGCGGAAGGCAGCGACGGACCCGAAGTTCCAGGGTGCGTCCTACGAGCAGGTCCTGAACGCCCCTGTCTCTTATACACATCTCCGAGCCCACGAGACTAGGCATGATCTCG
>CAJXRJ010000177.1 GCA_913058555.1 uncultured bacterium | reverse complement strand
CATGCCTAGTCTCGTGGGCTCGGAGATGTGTATAAGAGACAGCCCTCGATCCCGCCAGTCAGGGTCAGTGAGGCGCTTCCGCTGTTGCCAAGGCCAGGACCATCAAAGGTGTTGGTGGGGCGGGCGCCGCGGATCTCGACTCGCTCCGAGATGGGGACCTGCGCGAAGCAGTCGGACTCGGAGAATCGCAGGCCGGTGTAACCCGGCTGGAACGGACCGAAGCGGGTGCCGATGCCTGAGTCGACCACCTCGATGCCCCCGGCGAACACGGTGCTCTCCACGACGGTCCCTTGCCGAAGCCCCGCGGCGTCGTAGCTCGCGAGCAGCGAGCCGAAGCCAGACGCCGTCGTGTTGGTCTCCATCAGGAAGAACTGCTCGTTGCCCCGGTCGAAGGCGATCGAGGATGCACCGTTGAGCCCCGCGACGATCTCGATGGCGTCGGTGCTCGTGAGGGGCGATGTACCGTCTAGGTCCGCGTTGTCGAACAAAAGTACGCGGGTGCCCCCCGGGGGGAACGGGAACGTGCCGGGCAATTCCGCGACCAGCACGTCGCCGAAGTCGTTAACCGTCAAGGGGCCGGAGAATCCACCGATGGTGGCCACTTCCACGGTCGTACCCGCGTTGAGGTCCAGTCGGTGGATCGAGTTCGTGCCGAAGGCGCCCGTGCTCGCGCTGACGTAGGCCAGGCCCGGGTCGACGTCAAACTCGAGGTCGAAGTTGAAGCTCAGGGTGGCGAGCTCCGTCACCGAGCCGGACGGCACGTCGATGCTGAGGATCTTGCCGGTCGAGGATTCGCCGACGTAGACGGTTTGGCCGTCTGGCGCGATCTCCACGAAGCTCGGGAATACGAAGAACGGGAAGCTCGCAAGGCGCCGCATGAGGAAGCCGCCCGCGGCGCGATGCTCGACGTCGTTGCCGTTGAAGACAATGTAGGAGCCGTCGACGAACGACGCGTAGGAGCGAGAGCCGGAGCAATACTCGGAGAATGAGCTCGCGCCCGCGCGGACGTAGCCCTCTTGGGGCGTAGAGAGCTGGGCGCTCGCGGAGGCGCAGAGAGAGGCGCCAAGGAGAACGAAGGGGACCGCCGTGGCGGTGAGTAAGGAACGCATAGGGAGTTCTGTTTCCCGCAGAACGGGACCGTAGTGATTCCCGCTGATCCCAGCTCGCAGCCCAGACGCACGTAGGAACGCCTTGACCATCCCCGCGCATCCGATTCGATCGGTGCGCGGACGGTCCTGGAGCCATTCCATGGGCGCTGGGCCGTTCGCCGCGGCCAGCGGTTCGGTACGTTCGGCCGGGATGTCCTGGCTTGTCACGTCGAGCGCGCAGCCCAAGCCTTCCCAGGGGCTCAGGAGTCTTTCGAATCCATCGCACCCAGTGACCCGGAGACGCGGGATCCTCCCGCGCCGCCTAAGAGCAGCGCACCCATGCAACTCACAGTGGCGGGACCGCGCAGGAATAGCACCTGCTTCCCCCGGGGCGAACGCGTTGGGTGAAGTGGCACGCTAACGGGGCTGGCCCTCGATAAGAAGGTCAGCCCCGTTTTATTCCCATTGTGGGTGCGAATCCGGCTGTGTCGCTAGCGGACCCTGCTGGGCCGACCTTCCAGTGGGGGAAAGTCCCCCCCCCGGGCATTGGCACGTCGGATTTCCTCCCGGGCCTCACTCTGGAGTTCAGCGGCGCGCTTGAGCGCCTTCTGGCGATTGGCCTCGGCCTCGAGCTGCTGCTCCCGGGCTCGATCGGCGTCGTAGGCCTGCCCCCAGGGCTCCATGATCCGCTCCGCCGCCTGGGCGTCGAGGAGGAGATGGGACTTGCGGCTGAGGCTGTCGAGCATGCTGGCGCTCGCGCTGCCCTTGAACGTGTTGGTGGCCCAAACGGTCGTGCCCACGGAGCTCAGGAGCACCAAAAGCGCGCAGTGGACAATGACCCCTGTGACGGCCCCTGCGAGCCCACCGCCCATGCGGTCCATGGGGCCCAGGTGCACGGCCTCAAGCGCCCGTCGGCCCACGAGCCCGATCATGGCGGTGACCACGAGGGTGGCCAGGAAGACCAGGAACCACACGATGCCCTGACAGGCCTTTGTGGGCAGGTTCAAGGCCGACTCGACGTGCGGCACGAACTCCGGCGACAGGCTGCGAGCCAGGGTCACGGCTACCAGCATCCCGATGAGCCGAGTGACCTGCCAGACGAGCCCGTGGCGGATGCCAAGGATAAAGAACAGCGTGACGACGCCCAGACCGACCAGGTCGATCCAAGGCGTGCCGCTGAATAGAGATCCGAAGCCCCCCGCAGGTGCGGCGGTGGCTGGGTCTCCTTGTAGTGCGTAGATCATGTCAGTTCCCCGCGGTCGCCATCGGCGGCCCCTGGGCGGGACTTGCCCTGAAAGCGCACCATTCATCCGGGAGGGAGAACCCGAACGGTGCTAGATTGCGGTGATGCCTCTCACCAGCGAAGCCATCGAGCGTTGCCTCGAGCTCCTCACGTCCGAAGTGCGCTCCCACGCAGGGCTTTCGTCCGAGTTCGAGCAGAGCATCCGGACATTCTTCCGCGGGGCGGCGCCATCCGGTGGCGGACCGCTGGATGTGCTTCTCGCGGGCCGCCGACACCTCGAGTGGTTCCTCATAGAGCACCACAGCGCGGCTTTCCCGGGGCTCATTGCCGATCATCTCCGGGAGGCCTATGCGGCGCAGCTGCAGTCCATCTCGGACGCCGAGGACGACGCCTCTGAGCTCGTCGATGCCCTGCAGGGCGCCTTTGAGGCCCTGTTGAAGTCCCACACGGGCATATTTGAGGTGGAGGAGGTCCGTGAGGGCGCCGGCGCTTGGCTCCGGGATGTGACCGGCTTTGGCAGTTTCGCGCTGGCGGGTCCGGGCCTCGCAAAGAGCCTCAAGGGCGGCGAGCTCTTTGTGGGCCGCCTCTATCCCGCGGGCGAGGGGGTTCACGTGGCGTCCCCAGCGGCCGCCATCGTTCGGGGGCCCGAGGTCGTGAGCGCCCTCCAGCGGGACCTCGAGCGGATTCGGGACGCCTCGACGGGCAAGGTCCTGCGGGTGAGTCAGGGCGAGCTCGAGGCCATGTTCTTCGGTGCCGGTGGCTCAGAGGTTCGTGCGGGCGGGTCCTCACTGGCATCCCAGCAGAAGCCCTCGTCCGAGGACCCCATTGCGGACGCGCTCCATCTCCTCCGGGGCGCCGGGTTTGGGGCCGAGCGGGCCCGCCGGACGGTCCGGCTCCTCGCCCAAGAGCCCCGGGATCCATCCAAGCTCATCCACGGCCACTCCGATGTCCTCGCCCGCCTCCTCGAAGAGATCGCGTTCGATACGGAGCTAGACCTGGACACGTCCCGGCGCGCGCTCATGGAAGCGTGGGAAGTCATTTCGGCGCCGACAGAGGTTCGCTCGAAGGCTCCGGCTGCGCCTGCTTCCCCCGATGCCCCCGCCGATGCCGACGAGATCGCTCGTTTGGCAGCGATCGAGGCATTCGCTGCGGCCCGGGAGCGCGGCCAGGACGCTTCGGCCCTCGTGAAGGACCTCGAGCGCGACCTTGGCCTCGATCCGTCGGACGGGGACGGCCCGGAGGTTCCTGCGCCGGACTTCCCAGGCGTCGTCGCGGCGATGATCGAAGAGATGAAATGGGAGCTTGGCGCCACACGGCCCGGCTTCGACGTGGAATCGCTCGCCCCTCTGTCGCTGTTCGCAACGTTCGCCCAGCCCATCGGCGTCTTCGAAGAGCTCCGGGGCCGCGATCTCTTCCAGTTCGCGACCTTCTGGCTCCAGGAACGGCGCGCGCTGAAGTCGGACGACCAAGCGGTCGCTCTCGTGGTGGCCATGCGGGAATTCTGCGAGTGGGCCCTCGATGCCCACGAAGTGGACCTCGGGTCAGAGTTCATGGATGCCCTCGATGGGCTCGAATCGTCGCTGCCCCGGACGCGCCGGTTGAACGCCGCGATCGAGGCCCCGGCCTCCGACGCGGAGACCGGGGAGCTCTATGAGATCGAGACCCTCGGGGACGCCGCCGCGGAGGAGTTTGAATCGTCGGAGGACCGGGTGCGAACCCTGGGCGGCGACACCATGACCGTGATCTTGCCGGATGCCCTGCGCGCGGAGCTGCGAATCGGAGACCGCATCCGCGCCACGGTTCGGCTCACGGGCCACGCCGATGTGCTCTGCTGTTATCCGCCGGAATCTCGGGCGCTCGCCGCGCGCTAAGGGACTGGGCGCGTGGCCGGCAGCTTTTCGGCGAGGCCGAGAAGGTGATCGGCGAACGCTTCGACGTGCCGCGGGCGTGTGAAGGTGCTGACGAGCGTGAAGCGCAACCAGCTTTGTCCCTGGGCACGAACGGTCCCGAACCAGGCCTTGCCAGATCGGACGGTGGCTTGGGCGAGCTCCTTCTGGAGAGCCTCGCATTCGGCGTCCGTGCGATCCACCGGCTCCCAGCGGGCACAGACGATGGAAAGCTCGCCGCCGTCCATGACGCGGAATCCACGGGCACCAAGGGCCTCTTCGAGCTGGCGCGCCAGTGAGATGTTCCGGCGGACTTCCCCACGGATGGCCGAGAGACCATGGGCGCGGATCGCCATCCAGATCGTGAAGCCCGCCCCCCGGCGGGAGGTGGGCAGGCCGCGCAGGAAGGGGTCGGTGCGTTGGCCCCTCGGGATGTAGCTGGCGTCCACATCGAAGGCCGCCAGCTCTACGGACGGATGGCGAGTGAAGAGCAGTCCGGCTGCAATCGGAACGAAGAACCACTTATGTGGATCTACGGAAACGGAGTCGGCTTCCGCCAGGCCCTCGAATCGCGGGCGTAGTTCGCCCAATAGGGCCGCCGCGCCGCCGTAGCACGCGTCCACGTGCAGCCACAGATCGAACTCCCTTGCGATCTCGATGAGTTCCGGCAAGGGGTCCATGGCGCCGGTCCCGGTGGTTCCGAGCGTCGCGACCAGGGCGAAGGGCAGGCGACCCGCCGCGCGGTCGCCCTCCAGGGCGAGTCGCAGGGCCTGGGGGTCGATGGCTCCTCGACCACGGGTGGGCACAGGCACCACGTCCTTGGGCGAGACGCCGACGGCGATCGCGGCCCGGGCGGCCGAGAAGTGGGAGGCGTCGGAGACGTAGACCCGTGGATCGCCAGCAAGGGAGCGGGCGCCGTTAGCGCTCCACCCGGGCAACTTGGCCTCCCGCGCGAGCTGCATGGCGTGCAGCGTCGTGTAGCTGCCCCCCGGCAGAACGATGCCGCTGGAGGCTGGATCGAGACCGAGCAGCTCGATGAAACAGCGTTTGACCTCCTCTTCGGCGGCGCTCAGCGGCGGGCTCTGCTCCCACGAACCCGCGTTGTTGTTGAGGCCGCTCACGATGGACTCAGCCACGATCCCGCCGGGGAGCGGCGAGCTGTTGATGAGCCCCAGGTAGAGCGGGTGGGGGATAGACATTGCGTGGGGGAGGACACAACGTTCCACGTCGCGGAGGGCGCCGTCCACGCCAACACCCCCCTCGCCCAGGGTGCTCGCGAAGGCATGGATGACGTCCTCGAGCGGCGTTCCAGGGGCCACGCGTCGATCGTCCAATCCGTCGTAGAAACCCTGCAGCAGCCTTCCGGCCTCACTGAGCCCAGCGGCGAGGGCCCCGTGGCCCAGATTCTGATCGTGTGACTCCATGGGGTCAGTCTGTCACCAGGGAGAAGCCTTCGTCCACCCAGCCTGTGGTTCCACCGATCATCTCCTTCACCGGGCGCCCGAGCTCCGCCAGCCTGAGGGCGGCGCGGGTGGAGCCATTGCAGTGGGGCCCAGCGCAATAGGTAACGAAGATCGTATCCAGGGGGTAATCGGCCAGCCGACCCTCGGTAAGCGCCCCCCGGGGGATGTTCGTCGCGCCGGGGAGGTGGCCACCCGCGAAGGCCTCGGGGGAACGCACATCGAGGAGCACGAAGCCGCGTTCCTCAAGCCCTTGGGTTGCGTGCACGTCCCAGCAGTCCGTCTCAAACACGAGTTTGGCGGCGAAGTGCTCCTTGGCGGGTTGCGCCGCAGCGGCGGGGATCTCAGTGACAAAGTTGCGGGGGCGGATCTTCATGGTTTGGTGGGGGAGGGAAGGCGGTCTCGGCCCGAGGCAAGCGCTCGGGCGTGACACGAATATCTGCCCTCCAGGCGAATCAAGCCAGTGGCAGGAACGACAATGTGCAGTAGGATCCTGCCATGCGCCGAGATCCCTCCAAAGTGGCCCTTCTGGCTTATGACGGGCTCTGCACCTTCGAGTTCGCGATCATGGTGGAGCTCTTTGGCCTCGATCGACCCGAGTTCGAGCACTGGTACACACTGCATGTTTGCGCCCTTGAGAAGGGCCCATTGCGCGCCTTGGGCGGCATCACCGTAGAGGCGCCGCACACCTTGAGGATGCTGGACCAGGCCGGCACGATCGTGATTCCAGGGTGGCGCGGTCTGCAGGAGCCCGCCCCCGAGGCGCTGCTTCGCAAGCTGCGCCGCGCCGCTGCGGACGGGGCCCGGATCCTCTCTGTTTGCTCGGGCGCCTTCGTCCTCGCCGAGGCGGGGTTGCTCGACGGGAAACGCGCGACGACCCATTGGCTCTACGCGGATGCGATGGCGCAGCGCTTCCCCGAAGTGACCGTTCTTCCCAACGTGCTCTACGTCGACGAAGGGAACGTCATCACGTCGGCCGGGAGTGCTGCGGGGGTCGACATGGGGCTTCATCTCATTCGCCGCGACCACGGGGCAACGGTGGCCAACGTGGTGGCCAGGCGACTCGTGGTGCCGCCCCAGCGAGAGGGCGGACAGCAGCAGTTCATCGCAAGGCCCGTGGACCCTGTGTCGCCAGGGGGCGAGCCGGAGGCGGCCGCGATGGCGCCGCTGCTCGACCAACTTCGCGGGAGCCTTCGAAGGGACCACACTGTGGGTTCGATGGCCCGGCAAGCCAAGATGTCCCCTCGGACCTTCGCGCGTCGATTCAGGGAGGTCACCGGGACCACACCCCACAAGTGGATCCAGGTGGAACGTGTTCGATTGGCCCAGGGCCTCCTCGAGTCCGGCGACCTCTCCTTGGCTCGCGTGGCAGAACGTGCAGGCTTTGGGGGCGAGCAGTTGCTTCGACTTCATTTCAAACGTGTCTTGGGCACGACGCCGGCCGCGTACCGACGGGCGTTCCGCGAGCACGCATGAGGAGCTCAACGGCTAAGCACCTCTGGCCGGCCAACGCGTAAGCACTGTGCCCCATATCCCTGCGGCGCAGTTCGTAGGCCGTGCCGATGGGGTGGCATTCTTGACGTGGGAAAGCGCTTCGCGCGGACGGTGCTTGAATCCGGAGGTGGGGAGGGCTCGGCCTACCTGTGCAACGATCCCGCCTCGTGCGCCAACTGCGCCTACATGCTCTATGACCAAGGGGTCACAGAGCGGGTCACGAAGAAGGCCCAAGCGGGCGCGTGCTTGCACTGCCATGGCTCGGTCACCGCGATGTACCGGCGCGAGGGTTTGAAGGCGATGGGCAAGCCCCACCAGGACGAGGATCTCGCCGCCGCGTTCAACATGCCGGCCGTTGTGCGCGGTTTCCAAGAGGTTAGCCAGAAGCCTCATCACGAGGATTTGGCGCCGCTCCAGTCCGCGCCCGAACCTCGATGCAAGCCGCCAAGAAATGCGAACGTTCACCTGCGCGCAGTGTCACGTGGAGTACTACTGCGGGTCCAAAGATGTTCTGGAGTTCCCCTGGGGGAGCGGCCTCAGGATGGAGGACCTAGAGAAGCACTGGGACGAGAAGAAGTTCCCGGACGGAAGCACCTTCTTCGACTACAAGCACGGTGAGACCGGTGCGCTGGTCTACAAGGTCCAACACCCCGAGTTCGAGCTTTGGAGTCAGGGCGTTCACGCCCGCAGCGGAGTGAGCTGCGCGGACTGCCACATGGCCTACCAGCGTATCGGTGCAAAGAAGTTGAGCACGCACGATGTGCGCAGTCCGCTGGACAACATCAACAACGCTTGCCAGAACTGTCACCACGTTCCGGAGCAGGACCTGCGGGATCGCGACGCGCGTATCCAGACCACCACAATTGAGCTGACCGAACGCGCCGCGGGTGACATGACGGACATGCTCGATGCGATCCTGGAGGCGAAAGCCGCCGGCATCAGTGAGGGTAAGCTTGCCGAGGTCTACGCGCTCCAGCGCAAGGCGATGTGGCGCGTCGACTTCATCGCTAGCGAGAACTCCCAGGGCTTCCACGCGGATCAAGAGTCCGCAAGGATTCTGGGTGAGTCGATCGACTGCAGCCGCAAGGCAGAAGCGATGGCGATTCGCCTGCGAACCTCAGGCAAGCCCGATACGTCGGGACTGACGAAGACACCGGTGATCGGGGTCTCCACGCGGAAAGGCCAATGATCGGCCTGGCCTCGGTCCGCTGAGGGTCCTCAGAGGAAAGCAGGCGGCGCTAGCGATCGCGCTGCGTAGCGATCTTCTCGCCGTAGCGTTTGATGGCTTCCGTCACGATCTTGAGGGCCTCGCTGCGGTCTCCCCAGCCGCGTGACTCCGTCACGGAGTCCTCGAGTTGCTTGTACGTCATGAAAAAGTGCTCGACCTGCTTTGCTAGATGGCGCGGCAGTTCGGAGCTCTCGGAGATCTCTGCGTACAGGGGATCGTTGTGGGGTACGGCGAGGATCTTCTCGTCGCCCTTGCCGCCGTCGATCATGTAGAAGACGCCGACGACGCGGGCATCGATCAGGCACCCGGAGAAGGTCGGCTCGTTCACCACAACGA
The DNA here is from genome assembly GCA_913058555.1 of uncultured bacterium. Classification (GTDB taxonomy): domain Bacteria; phylum Planctomycetota; class UBA1135; order UBA1135; genus Saltatorellus. The sequence goes on along the minus strand of CAJXRJ010000177.1, from coordinate 2,493 downwards.
GGACATCGAGGGGGTCGCCGTCTTCAGAGAGCGTTCCGGGGATGAAACCGTAGTCCCCGGGATACACGCTCGCGGTGTAGAGGTTCCGGTCGAGCCGGATCAGGCCGGTCTCCTCGTCCATCTCGTACTTGTTGCGCGACCCCTTGGGAATCTCCACGAGGGTTCGGACGACCTCGGGGGCCGCGGCGCCCGGGCCAAGGCGAGCTAGGCGGGCGTAGACGGTGTTATCACGACGTTCCATGGGGGGGTGGTCGAGGGGCGAGCACCCCGCACTTGAGGGGAAGACGGAAACCAGGTCCGGCCCGCGGGGTCCGGGCTACTCGCCCCTGCCAAACGGGATCTGGATCTCGCAGACGAAGTCCGAGGCGGCTTTCGCTTCTTCGGGCGGGACGATGTAGCGCTCGAGGATCGGGCCGTCCATGACCCAGCCGTTGCGCTCCATCTCCTGGAAGAGCTTGGGATAGGCGCGTGGCGCGTTGGGATACGGGCCGGAGACGAACGCGTAGACGACGGAGCGGCTTGGCAGGAAGTTGTAGTCCAGGGGCGATCGGGGCGAACGGAGGCCATTGATCGGGACGCACGCCCGGGAGCGCAGCTGCTCCACGGGCGTCTGGGCCGGGTCGTCGTAGAACAGGCAGAAGGGCGGGCCGGCCGCCTCGAGGCCCTGGACCTTCATCTCGCGCAGAAGCGCTGGGATGTGAGCCGCCGTGTCCGTGTAGCTGCCTTGGTGCTCCAGGAAGACGTACGTATCGTCCATCCTGTGAACCCAGCTGACCTGGAGGTCGTCGAACGGCGGCTGTCCAACGGGCAGGGACGGCACAAAGGTGCGCGCGCTGGGAACGACGGCGAGGCCTGAGGAGGTGGGACGGGAGCCACCTCCGAAACATGAGGAGAGGACCAGGCCCGCAGCGCAGGCCGCGAGCAAGGAGCGTCGCAGTGCTCCAAGGGCGAGCGTGGGCCGGGTCAGCTTGGTGTCGAACGGGAGATGCGCCTTCATAGGGCATCCATCGGCTGGTTTGCCTCCGGACTGGCCCGGTGTCTGGGCTCCATCAGCTTTCCCGTCGTGTGCGAGCGCTTGTTGGGGTCAGGGCCGAGAAAGCGGCCCTCTTGGCCCCTCTACGGGATCTGGTACTTCGGATAATGTACGTTATGTATTGATGCACCCGGGCCAGGGGAGGGGCTCAGGGGCGCCCATCTACCGAGCCGTCGGCGCTTGGCCTCCGCTGGACTACTTCGGCCGCCATCGACCTTTCCCGCACGCCGTCTTTCCGTCCGGCCGCCTGACTCCCGTATAAAGCTCGGGTGGCCACCAAGAACTGCTTCATCGACAAAGAGCGTCCCTGCGACCTGACCTGTAAGGCCGCATTCCCGGTCGACGACGCCGTCGACCCCGTGGACTGCTTCTTCATCTGGCTCGCCCAGCACGTCGGCGACGGCGCCCTCGACTTCCGGCAGATGCTGGACGGCCGCATGCCCGGGGCTCCACCGGCGCCCGGCGAGGACCCGGGTCCTGGCCCAGCGCCCGGCGGCTTCGGTGGCGTTTCCTCGAACTAGCGTTGGCGGGACACGGATCTATCCAAGGACCCGGCCCATGGCGGCTACGCCTAGCTGGACGAGTTCAGGCCGCCCGTTTGGCTCGCCCGGTTCGGACCTTGGCCAACTGAGCTCCACAAGGCCGCCCGGCGGGAGCCCGACCCCGGGCGATCGATCCATCGGGATCTGTAGGGCTTCGCAGACGGCCGATCGCACAACCCAGAGATGCGCGACGATGAGCACGGTCCCGCCCGGGTGTGCGTCCGCCCAGGCCTGGAATCCGGGCAGGGTTCGCCGGCGTAGAGCCCCTAGGGATTCTCCCCCTGGGGCCTGGAGGGCGCCCCGGGACTCCGTCCAGCGCCGGAAGTCGTCCGGGCGCTCGCTTTTGAGCGTGTCGATCCTCATCCCGGCCCAATGGCCGCGGTCCAGCTCCCGGAAGCGCGGCTCGTCCCGGCGGGCGGCTCCTGGGCGACCGTTCCGGACCAGCGCGGCGGCCGTCTCGGCTCGCTGAAGCCCGGAGCTGACGATCGCGTCCAAGTGAGTGTCCTGGAGGGCCTTAGCCAGGGCCTCGGACTGGAGGATTCCCGTACCGGAGAGCGGCACATCGAGGGCGCCGTAGATCGTGCCCCGGTGAACCTCGTCGACCTCACCATGGCGTGCCAGCAGGATGCGTGTCGGGGTGGAATCGATGGGGGTCATAGGCCGGGTTTCGGACGATATCGGAGCGCCAATTGTTCTGCATCCCGCCGAGTCGCGACCCTCGACCGCGCGCGATGGGTCGCAGTGCACCATGGAATCGACCCAGGGCGCATCCGTATGGTGGTAGGGGGCCGATAGACTATTGGCCCGATGGGGGAACCGCATGGCCCGTCCTTGCGCTTCTTCATCGATATCAACTCCCCCTGGCGCCCCTGTCTCTTATACACATCTCCGAGCCCACGAGACTAGGCATGATCTCGT